>JAIRRE010000029.1 GCA_031256125.1 Burkholderiaceae bacterium | reverse complement strand
CGCAGCCGGACAACGCCGCACCCCGCAGCGGCAGCCATTTCGACGAGGCGCTCAATGCGCTGATGTTGCTCAGTTACGTGGCGCTCAAAGATGGCGATGAAGTGGGCGCATTGACCTTCGGCGCGCCGCCCGGCGAGCAACGGGGCTTTGCGCCCCGCAAGGGCGCGGCCACGCTCAATGCGCTGATGAACCGGCTGCACGACATTCAGCCTGGCCTGGTGCATTCGGACTACCTGTTCGCGGCCCGGCAATTGCTGCGCGTACAGCAGCGCCGGGCGCTGGTCATCGTGCTGACCAACTTCCGCGACGAGGACGCCGCCGAACTGCGTCCCGCCGTCGAACTGTTGCGCCGCCACCATCTGGTACTCATCGCCAGCCTGCGCGAGCGCGTGCTGGGCCGCATCGCCAGCCAGCCGTTGCGACGCTCCGGCGATGCCGTCGATGTCGCCGCCGCGCACCTGTTCGAGCAAGCCCGGCGCGACGCTTTCGCGCGCGTGGTGGGTGACGACCCGTTATCCATCGACGTGGAACCCGCCGGGCTGGCTGTGGCGCTGGTCAACCGCTACCACGCCGTCAAACGGGCGGGGTTGCTATAACTATGATTGGATAGTAGCATTCACTATTTAGACAAACCCGATCCAGGAGATACAGCGATGCCGGAACCGACATTGATAGATTCCGAATTGAACCCCCAGCCCGTCGCGCCACCCGCTCCGGTGGCCGGCGAGAATAACCGCTACGCCGCCCCGCGCGCCCGGGTCGCCGACGTATATAACGATAACGGCGATGGCGCTACCCAGCCCGTCAAGCTGTTTTCAGCCAAGGGGCGAATGGGGCGGCTGCGGCTTATCTGTTGGCTGGCGGTGTATTCGCTGGTGGTGGGTTTGCTGATGCTGATTGTCATGGTCGGCACGGTGGGCTTTACTGCTTTTAGCCATCCCAGCCAGCAAACAATGCAAGAAATAGCCGGAAAGATGGCTGCTTTCGGACTGATTATGTTTATTGTTTGGATTATCAGTATCGTATTCATGATTCTGTTAATGATTAAACGCAGTCATGACATGAATTGGTCGGGCTGGTCCGTCTTGGCTGTATTCGGTATCCAGTTTATTGGAATGATTTTGGTTGCGATTATGCTATTTAGGATTCCGATCATTGGGGTTGTCATTTGGGTTGTTACGGCGCTGATCGGGTTGATCTGGTTTGTCAAGCCGGGCACGCCCGGCCCCAACCGCTTCGGCCCGCCGCCGACGCCTACGCCGTTGGGAGTGAAGATCGTTGCCTGGATATTTGTGGCACTTTATCTATTGTCTTTTATTAATTTATTCGTCCAATTTCCTACCTTGATGACGACATTTTCCGCCATCAGCCACCGGGCGAATTCCCAGTCGATGCCTCGTTGATCGCTGGACTTTGGCCATACCGCTAAATGGGTGGGGTTGTTGTAACGGCGACCGGGTATAATGTTCACGATTCAGACAGGCTCCATCAAGGAGATCAAGCGATGCCGGAACCGACATTGATAGATTCCGAATTGAATCCCCAGCCCGTTGCGCCACCCGTTCCGATGGCCGGCGAGAATAACCGCTACGCCGCCCCGCGCGCACGGGTTGCCGACGTATATAACAGCGATGGCGCTACCCAGCCCGTCAAATTGTTTTCTGCCAAGGGGCGGATCGGGCGGTGGCGGTATTGGTGTTGGATGAGTGTGCTTGGGCTATCATTTTATGTATTGGGAAATGCGCTGGCCTTCGCATTTGGTGCTTTGCTCGGTTTTTCTGGTCTTAGGAGTCCTGAAATTATATGGGTGGTCGGTATGGCGTGCATGATTCCATTCTACGTAATGACATTTCTGCTGGTAATTCAGCGCAGCCACGATATGAATTGGTCAGGATGGACTTCTTTGTGTGCGCTTATTCCGTTTGTCGGATTTATTTGGGGATTCAAATCCGGCACCCCCGGCCCGAATCGCTTTGGCCCGCCACCACCGCCTACACCATTGGGGGTGAAGATTTTCGCCTTTATTATACCCATCGGGACACTCGTGGTTGGCATCTTGGTCGCTCTTGCCTTGCCAGCCTATAAAAATTACCTTGAACGGGCCAGGTCGTCACATGCCACAGGTCAAGTGCAACGCCATGATGCTCCACGTTTTCCCCAGCAGGAAAACGGTTCCTCGAATCCTTGATACCTTCCAATCCGAAACGCAACACCGCTGGTTGAGAATCAGTGTCCGCGTCGATTGAAATTTGTCCCACCCTGCCAATCCAATTTTGACACGATAACGAAAGCTGGCGAATTGCTCGTCAACTGTGTATAAAATTTAACTGTTTTGATATTCGGCCTTTGTTCTGTTGCTCATTAACGCGAGGCAAGCAGCACAGGGCGTATCGATAACCGAAAAATATTTACCTTCAAAGCCCAGCCGTGGGCAATCTGCCGCAGAATATGGGCAATCGCACAACGGGCCAGTTTTACGGCTTGCGCCCGCCCTGCTTGCGCGCGTCCAGCAGCGCCAGTACATGTGGCGCAACGAAGCGTTCCACTTCCGTGCCCAATAGGCCGATTTCGCGCACGAAAGTGCTGCTGACAAACTGATAGGCCGGGGATGGCGTGAGAAACACTGTTTCCACGTCCGGCATCAGGTTGTGGTTCATGCCTGCCAGTTGCGCCTCGTAATCAAAGTCGGTGGTCGAGCGCACGCCGCGCACCATCGCCTGCGCGCCCTGCGCGCGCACGAAATCGCGCACCAGTCCGTCAAACGGTTCCACAGTCACCTGTGATGTGTCGCGGAACGACTGGCGCGCCAGCGCGATCCGCTCATCGAGCGTGAACAGCGTTTTTTTGTGATACGCCGCCGCCACCGCGATCACCACCCGGTCGAATAGCCGCAGCGCGCGCCGCACGATGTCTTCGTGGCCCAGTGTGATGGGGTCGAACGTGCCAGGATAGACAGCGGTGACGACGCGGGGCATGGCGGGATTGCTCTCAAGCATGGGATGGGTAATGGGCCGCCATCATACGGTGGGTGTCATGGCTGTTCCAACCAGGGCGCAGTGCTGTTTGATTCAGGACAACGCTGAACCAGTCTGGGCGAGTTGAAGCGCCTGGATTTCGCGACGATCACACCTTTTCCAGTACCACTGCAATGCCCTGCCCCACGCCGATGCACATGGTACACAGGGCGTAGCGGCCGCCAGTGGCGTGCAGGCGGTTGACGGCTGTGGTTGCCAGCCGCGCGCCGCTGGCACCCAGCGGATGGCCTAGCGCGATGGCGCCACCCCAGGCGTTAACACGCGGGTCGTCGTCGGGCAGGCCCAGCATCCGTAGCACCGCCAGGCCCTGCGCAGCAAAGGCTTCGTTGAGTTCGATCACGTCCATTTGGTCGAGCTTGAGGCCGGTAAGCGCGAGCACTTTTTCGGTGGCCGGCGCGGGGCCTATGCCCATCACGCGCGGCGGCACGCCCGCCACGGCCATGCCCACCACGCGCGCTTTGGGCGTGAGGCTGTAACGGCTCGCCGTGGCTTCATCGGCCAGCAGCAGGGCGCAAGCGCCATCGTTGACGCCGCTGGCGTTGCCCGCCGTGACTGTGCCTTCGGGCTTGACCACGCCTTTAAGCCGGGCCAGCGCCTCCAGGCTGGTATCGCGCGGATGCTCGTCCTTGTCCACCACCACGGGATCGCCCTTTTTCTGCGGAATGGTGACTGGCGTGATTTCACGCGCCAGATCGCCGCTTTTTTGCGCCGCAATGGCCCGTTGCTGGCTCGCCAGCGCCATCTTGTCTTGCGCCAGCCGTTCGATTTTGTAATCCTCGGCCACGTTCTCGGCGGTTTCGGGCATCGAGTCGATACCGTATTGCGCTTTCATCAGCTTGTTGACGAAGCGCCAGCCGATAGTGGTGTCATAAACCGCATTGGCACGGGCAAAGGCAGTTTCGGCCTTGGGCATGACAAAGGGCGCGCGGCTCATGCTCTCCACGCCGCCGGCGATCAGCAGGCGCCCCTCACCGGCCTTAATGGCGCGCGCGGCGGTACCCACCGCGTCCAGCCCGGAGCCGCACAGCCGGTTGATGGTGGCGCCGGGCACTTCCACCGGCAGGCCTGCCAGCAGCAAGACCATGCGCGCAACGTTGCGGTTGTCCTCGCCGGCCTGGTTGACGCAGCCGTAGAGCACGTCATTGACCGCCGCCCAATCAACCTTGGGATTGCGCGCCATCAGCGCCTTGATGGGAATCACGCCCAGATCGTCGGTGCGCACCGAAGACAGCGCGCCGCCGTAGCGCCCGAAAGGAGTGCGAATGGCATCGACGATGTAAGCCTGTGGTGTTGTCATGTCTGAATTTCCTGAGGTAATGGATGGACCGAAAAATCAAGGCGGCGGCAGGTGCGATAGGCAGCGCCAGCGCCGCATCGGGCGCTGTAGCCGCCGATTGCCACAATTATTCCCGCGGTTTGCGCGGTACCAGCAGCACGCGGTGCACGAAGATGCCCGGCGTGACGATGGCCTCCGGGTCAATGCCACCCAGCGGCACAACCTCGTACACGCTTGCAATGGTCAGGCGCGCGGTGCTCGCCATGATCGGGTTGAAATTGCGCGCCGACAGGTGATACGTCAGGTTGCCCCAGCGGTCGCCGCGCTCGGCCTTGACCAGCGCTACGTCACCGTGGATCGGGTATTCGAGCACGTAATCGCGCCCGTCGATGCGGCGCGTTTCTCTGGGGCTGCCGTCGCGGTTTTTCGCCAGCTCGGTGCCGTAGCCGGTGGGGCAGAAAAACGCGCCGACGCCCGCGCCCGCCGCA
>JAIRRE010000024.1 GCA_031256125.1 Burkholderiaceae bacterium | reverse complement strand
GGCGGCGGGCGTGCCGACGGTATTCCAGATGCTGCTCACGTACGTGCAAAACAGCCGGTTGAAATTTTCCACGCTCAAAAGCGCCATCATCGGCGGCGCCACTGCCCCGCCGGCGCTGCTGCACGCCTTCCGCAAGGACTTGGGAGTTAACGCCAAGCCGCTGTGGGGCATGACCGAGACCAGTCCAGTCGGCACCGCCGCCACGCTCAAGCACAAACATCTGGCGCTGCCGGAAGCAGAACAAGCGCCGTTCCTGGCCAAACAAGGGCGCGCGCTATTTGGCATCGACATGAAGATCGTCGGCGGCAACGGTCAGGAACTGCCTTGGGACGGCGTGACCCCGGGTGATCTCTACGTCAAAGGCCACTGGGTACTGAACCGTTACTTTTTGGCTGAAGACAACAATCCCCTAGACCAGGACGGGTGGTTTCCCACCGGCGACGTGGTCACCATCGACCCGGACGGCTTCATGCACATTACCGACCGCAGCAAGGACGTGATCAAGTCCGGCGGCGAATGGATCAGCTCGATCCAAATCGAAAACGTCGCCATGGCCCACCCGGCGGTAGCGCTGGCCGCGTGCATCGGCGTCAAGCACCCCAAGTGGGACGAGCGGCCCGTGGTGGCCGTGACGCTGCGCCCGGGCCAAGAAGTCACGCGCGAGGAGTTATTGGCGTTCTACGAAGGCCGGGTGGCCAAATGGCAAGTTCCCGACGACGTGCTGTTCGTCGATGAAATCCCCATTGGAGCCACCGGCAAGATGCTCAAAGCCCGCCTGCGCGAGCAATTGCGCGATTACAAATTGCCGGGAACGTAAGCCAATCAGGCTTTGCCGACGACCCGCGCCATATCCAGGCACCGGTTGGAGTAGCCCCATTCGTTATCGTACCACGACACCAGTTTGACGAAGGTTTTATCCAGCGCGATGCCCGCTTCGGCGTCAAAGATGCCGGAGTGCGCATCGCCGCGGAAATCGGTGGCCACCACCTTGTCCTCGGTGTAGCCCAGAATGCCTTTAAGCGCGCCCTGGCTTTGCGCCTTCATCTCGGCCTTGATCTCGTCGTAACCGGCTGCGCGCTCCAGCTCGCACGTCAGATCGACCACCGACACGTCCGACGTGGGCACGCGAAAGCTCATGCCGGTGAGTTTTTTGTTGAGCGCCGGAATAATCACCCCCACCGCCTTGGCCGCGCCGGTGCTGCTGGGAATGATGTTTTCCAGAATGCCGCGCCCGCCGCGCCAGTCCTTGTTGCTGGGGCCATCGACGGTTTTTTGCGTGGCGGTGGCGGCGTGCACAGTAGTCATCAGGCCGCGCTTGATGCCCCACTTGTCATGCAGCACCTTGGCCACCGGCGCCAGACAATTGGTGGTGCAACTGGCATTGCTGATGATGGCTTGGCCGGCGTAGGTCTGGTGATTCACGCCAAACACGAACATCGGCGTGTCGTCTTTGCTGGGCGCGCTCATGATGACTTTTCTGGCACCGGCGGCGAGGTGTTTTTGCGCCGTTTCCTTGGTCAGAAACAGGCCCGTGGATTCGATCACCACGTCTGCGCCCACGTCGCCCCACTTGAGACTGGCCGGGTCTTTTTCGGCGGTCAGGCGGATTTTTTTACCATTGACAATCAGCGTGCTGCCTTCGACGGCAACGTCGCCTTTGAAGCGCCCATGCACGCTGTCGTAGCGCAACATGTAGGCCAGATAGGCCGGTTCGAGCAAATCGTTAATGGCAACGATGTCGATGTCCGAATAGTTTTGAATCGCGGCGCGCAGCACGTTGCGTCCGATGCGGCCAAAGCCGTTAATGCCGATGCGTAGGGTCATGGGTTCCTCCCCGTTTACTATTGAAAAAAGAGCGTTCAACGCCGCTGTAGAACAGCCTCTACGGTGGCCGCCACGTTATCGGGCGTGAAGCCGAACAGCCGGAACAAATCGCCCGCCGGGGCCGATTCGCCGTAACGATCAATGCCGACCACCGCCGCGCAGCCGTATTTCCACCAGCAAGCGGTAACGCCCGCTTCCACTGCTACGCGCGGCACTTCTGGCGGCAGCACCTGTGTTTGCCAGGCCGCATCTTGCCGGTCGAACACGCTGGTACTGGGCATGGAAACAATCCGAACCGCTATGTTTTTAGTAGCCAGCAAGTCCTGTGCCGCCAAGGCCAATTCCACCTCCGAGCCGGTGGCGATGATAACCGCGCACGGTTTGCCCTTGAGCGCGTCGCGCAGCACATAGCCGCCGCGCGCGATGGCGGCATCGCCCGCCTTGGACAGATGCGGCAGGTTCTGCCGCGATAGCAGCAGCGCAGAAGGCCGGTCGCGGCATTCCAGCGCCGCCGCCCAGGCCGCCGCCGTTTCTTCGGCGTCGGCGGGCCGCCACACATCCAGCCCCGGAATCAACCGCAAGCTGGCGGCGTGCTCGATGCTCTGGTGCGTCGGCCCGTCCTCGCCCAGCCCAATCGAATCGTGGGTAAAAACATGCACCACGCGCTGGCGCATCAGCGCGGCCATGCGAATGGCATTGCGGCTGTAGTCGCAGAAGGTCAGGAAAGTGCCGCCATACGGGATGTAACCGCCGTGCAGTGCCACGCCGTTCATGATGGCGGCCATGCCGAATTCGCGCACGCCGTAGTTGATATGGCGGCCTACCCGGCTCTCGGCAGTCTTGACGACGTGGCCTGACCCATCGAACCGCAGCGGCGCGGTGGCGGCGGTTTGTGTCAGGTTCGAGCCGGTCAAATCGGCGCTACCGCCCAGCAGTTCGGGCAGCGCGGCAGTCAAGGTTTCCAGCGCGATCTGGCTGGCCTTGCGCGTCGCCACGGTCTCGGCCTTCTGGCGCGCAATGACGGCGAGCTTTTGCACCGTGGCGGTAAAGTCACGCGGCAATTCGCCCGCGATGCGGCGCCGAAATTCGGCGGCCAGATCGGGATATGCGGCAGCGTAATCGGCAAAGCGCCGGTTCCAGTCGGCCTCTTGCGCCGCGCCTTGGACCTCGGCATTCCAGTCGGCATAAACCTCCGGCGGTATCTCGAACGGCGGCCAGCGCCAATCGAGCTTGGCGCGCGTGGCGGCCACTTCCTCGGTGCCGAGCGCCTCGCCGTGCGCCTTGGCAGTGTCTTGCCGGTTGGGTGAACCGTAGCCGATGTGGGTCTTGCATACGATGAGCGAGGGCTTGTCCCCGCTTTGCCGCGCCAGCGCAATGGCGCGTGCCACCGTCTGCGCGTCGTGCCCGTCGATGGGGCCGATCACCGCCCAGTTGTAAGCAGTGAAACGCTCGCCCACGTCGCCGGACATCCACGGCTGGATCGGCCCGTCGATGCTGATGCCATTGGCGTCGTAGAGCGCGATCAGCTTGTTCAATTTCCACGCCCCGGCTAGCGCGCAGACTTCGTGGCTGATGCCTTCCATCATGCAGCCATCGCCCAGAAAAGCGTAGGTATGGTGATCGACGATGGCGTGCCCCTGGCGATTGAACTCGGCGGCCAGGAGCTTTTCCGCCAGCGCCATACCCACCGCATTGGCAATGCCTTGCCCCAGCGGCCCGGTGGTGGTTTCCACGCCGGGCGTAACGCCCACTTCCGGGTGGCCGGGCGTTTTGCTGTGCAACTGGCGGAAACGCCGGATTTCATCCATCGGCAGGCCGTAGCCGGTCAGGTGCAGCAGCCCGTAAAGCAGCATCGACGCATGGCCGTTGCTGAGCACAAAACGGTCACGGTCGGCCCACTTTGGGTTGGCCGGGTTGTGCTTGAGGTGCTGGCCCCACAGCGCCACGGCCATATCGGCCATGCCCATAGGCGCGCCGGGGTGGCCGGATTTGGCTTGTTGCACGGCATCCATCGCCAGCGCGCGCAAGGCGTTGGCCATCAAGGTAAGGTTGGGCATGGGACTTGTCGTAGATGGAAAGGCGGAGGGTGAAGAATTATCGCCCGCACACACGCCCGCGCGCGGAGATGCTGTATCAAAGTTACTGAAGTCAGATTCAGTTCCGCTTTAAGGGGAGCGGTATCGCGAGAGCATTGGCAGCGAAGCGAAAAACACCTCAAGCCTGGATGCGGGGCTTGTCAGCGTCTGCTCAAATCATCCGCTTGATCGACCGCTTGCGCCAAACGCCCTGATAGTAGGCTACTTGCAGCAGCAGCATGGCGCAAAAGGCCACCGGGTACCCGACCCACACGCCGCTCAAGCCCAAGTAGTGGCTGGCAATCACCGCCGTGGGCAATTCCACCAGTGCAATGCAGCCGGCAGAAATCCCCATCGGCACCCATACCGTGCCGCTGGCGCGCATGATGCCCGATAGCGCCGCGGCCATGCCGAAAATTACCAGGCTCCACAGCATGATGTGCAGCAGCGTCTGCGCTGTTTCGACCACCGGAGCGCTGGTGATGAAAAAACCCATCAGTTGCCGCGAGAGCAAGTAGCCCAGCACCGCCAGCAAGCCGGTCAGCAGCAGATTCATCAGCATGGCCGTGCGCGTGATCGCCGAGAGCCGGTCTACGCGCCCGGCGCCGATGGCCTGCGCTCCCAGAATGGATGCGGTAATGGCAATCGAGACGGCCGGCATTTGCACATAGTTGACCACCTGATTGACCGCGCCGTACGCCGCCGTGGCATCCGAGCCGTAGCGGTTGACCAGCCGCACCAGTATCAGTTCTGTGCTCGACACCACGATCATTTGTACCCCGGTGGGGATGCCTATGCGCAGCACGTTTTTGAGCAAACGCGGATTCAGGTGCAAATGGTGCAGAAATTCCAGGTCGAGCTTGAGCGGACTGTTCTTGCGCTGCAAGTGCAGCACCAGCCACACCAACGCAATCATGAACGCCGCCACCCCGCCCCACACGGCGCTGGTCACACCCATGCGCGGCAAACCCCACCAGCCGCGAATCAGCGCGGGCGTCAGTATCAACCCGAGAACGGTGGTAATGATTCCCATGAATAGCGGCGAGACGGTATCGCCCACGCCACGCAGCATGGAGCCGAACATGATGGCAATGAACACCAGGGGCATCGCCACCAGGCCAATGCGCGCCACGCGCGTGGCATTTTCCAGAATATCCGGCGGCGTGCCCAGCGCGCGCATCATCGGCACGGCAAACATACCGCCCAGCACCGCCACCACCAGTCCCAGCAAAGTGCCCAGCGCCAGCGTGCTGCCCGCCACCTCGCGCGCCGCGTTTGTCTCACGCGCGCCCCAAGCTTGTCCGATCAGTACCGATGCGCCCGCCCCCAGCCCGATGGCGAAAGCAACGCAAAAAAACAATATGGGGAAAAATCCCGTCACCGCCGCCAGTGCCTTCACCCCGATCATCTGCCCCAGATAAACGTTGTTCAGGGTACCCGAGAGCGATTGCAGAATGTTGGTCAACAGCAGCGGACCGAGAAAAGCCAGAAAGGCTCTCCATAGCGGGCGCTGAGACGGCATGAACACGGTCGGATCAGTGGACTGTGGCGCGCGCTGCGGTGGTGCGGCACCGGTTGCGGCGGCATCAGATACGTTCGACAAGGTGTGTCATCCGGGGAAAACAAAAGTGGGCATTGTTACCGAATAGCGTGCTGCCGACAACCCTCTACTGCCTGCCTACAGCACCACAAAAGTTGGCTGAGCAGCTTTTAGGACTGCGGGCGGGTCAGGCCGCCTCGGCCGGCGGTTCGGTCACCGCGCTACCCCGCAGCGAATGCGGCAGCGCCTCGGTGATGCGCACATCGAGCATTTGGCCGATGAGGCGCGCGGCGTTGGGGCCGCCCGCGAAATTGACGATGCGGTTGCATTCGGTGCGGCCCATCAATTCCTGCGGGTCGCGGCGCGAAGGGCCTTCGACCAGAATGCGCTGCACCGTGCCGACGCGGCTTTGGCCGATGGCGCGGACGTTTTCTTCCAGCGCCGCTTGCAGCGTTTGCAGGCGCGCCAGTTTGGTCGCGTGCGGCGTATCGTCGGCTAGGCCCGCTGCCGGGGTGCCGGGGCGCGGGCTGTAAATGAAGCTGAACGAGGCGTCGTAGCCCACATCCTCGATCAGCTTCATCAGGCGCGCGAAATCGTCCTCCGTTTCGCCGGGAAAGCCGACGATGAAGTCGCTCGACAGGCTGATGCCGGGCCGCGCGGCGCGCAGTTTGCGCACGATGGCCTTGTATTCCAGCGCCGTATAGCCGCGCTTCATCGCTGCCAGTATGCGGTCGCTGCCGTGCTGCACCGGCAAATGCAGGTGCGCCGCCAGCTTGGGCGCGCGGGCATACGCTTCGATCAGACGCGGCGTGAATTCGTTGGGGTGGCTGGTGGTGTAGCGGATGCGCTCGATGCCGGGGATTTCGGCCACGTACTCGATCAGCAGCGCCAGGTCGGCGATGTCGGCGCTATCGCCCATCCGGCCCCGGTAGGCGTTGACGTTCTGCCCCAGCAGGGTAACCTCTTTCACGCCCTGCGCGGCCAGTCCCGCCACTTCGGTCAGCACGTCCTCGAACGGGCGGCTGACTTCCTCGCCGCGCGTATAGGGCACCACGCAGTAGCTACAGTATTTGGAGCACCCTTCCATGATCGAGACAAAGGCACAAGGCCCTTGCACCCGCGCGGGAGGCAGGCGGTCGAACTTTTCGATTTCCGGGAAACTGATATCCACCTGCGGCTGACCTTGCCGCTGGCGCTCGGCCAGCATGTCGGGCAGGCGGTGCAGCGTCTGCGGGCCGAACACCAAATCGACGTACGGCGCGCGGCGGATGATTTCCTCGCCTTCCTGGCTGGCCACGCACCCGCCCACGCCGATCAGCGCGCCTTTGCGCTTGAGGTGCTTGACGCGGCCCAGATCGGAAAACACCTTCTCCTGCGCTTTCTCGCGCACCGAGCAGGTGTTGAACAGAATCAGATCGGCCTGTTCGGGGTCATCGGTCGGCTCGTAGCCTCCGGCGACGGCCAGCACGTCGGACATCTTGGCCGAGTCGTACTCGTTCATCTGGCAGCCGAAGGTTTTAATAAAGACTTTGCGAGACATGGCAAAAAAAAGAAGGCCGTTGAGCCTTGCGCGCTCGACGGCGGGACTGATGCAACCAGGCCGACTGGCGTTGCCTTAATTCGGCATACTGGGCGGAACGATGTTTTGCGACTGCTGGATCCGGTTTAGATTGTCTTGAGTAAGCGGGAGCTTTTCCTGAATTTCGCCGGGCGTAAGAATCCATATCTCGCGGATCGTCCGGTTGCCGTCGCGCACGTAGTTGACGACGAAGGTCTGGCCTTTAAGGGTGTTGGCGAACACTAGCCGGTTGTTGGCGTCGTGAATGCGGGTGCCGGAACTGAGTTGCTCGGTGTTGCCGTGCAGTTGCACTTGCGGCGGATTGCTGAAAGTGATCTCGCCGCGCCGGGTACCCACCGGGAACATGCGCAATCCGGCATGTGCCGGAGCAGCCGCCAGCGTGAAAACCGCCACGCCCGTTACGGCCAGCAGCCACCGCAATGCCGCCCGCCGTCCGGCGGAAGATGTGGGGAAAGCAGGGTGACCGGGTGGGGCGCAGCGATTCATGGTATCTGTCCAGAGGCTGGTTGAGGCTAAGGGAGAAATTTTAGCTTCAGGCAGGTCAACCGCGGGGGTAATAATTCAATCTTTGAGCCTGCTTTCGCAGCGCTTGTCCGACTCCCGAAAATACAACGACGGTGCCTTCCACCCTCCCATGAAACGCGATTCCCTGCCCACCAACGGTTCTCCTTTACCCGCCGCTTCCGCGCCGCTGCCCGATCAGCCCATCAGCCGCGACGTGTTGGCTGAAAAATATCTTAAAGAAGGCGAAACTTCGCGCGATCAGCTCTTTGGCCGGGTCGCTCGGGCGCTGGCGTCGGCGGAAAAACCGGAACTGCGCGCACAGTGGGAAGCCCAGTTTCTGGCCAACCTCCAAGCCGGTGCAATTGGCGCGGGCCGCATCATGAGCGCCGCC
>JAIRRE010000019.1 GCA_031256125.1 Burkholderiaceae bacterium | reverse complement strand
TTGATCGGGAAGCGCGTCAAACCCCGTCCTTCAGGGCGGGGAAGGAAAGCGCGGACGCCGTAGGCGTCCTGTACGGCGTTCAGTGAGGCGTTTGTTGCTGTTCGATGTACTGGCGGATGATGGCGATGGGTGCGCCACCGCAACTTCCTGCAAAGTAAGACGGAGACCACAGTGAACCGCCCCACAATTTGCGTCGGATGCTTGGATAATTTTTTTGGCGAATGAGTCTGCTGGAGACGCCCTTGAGGCTGTTGACCAGCGCAGATACCGACACCTTGGGCGGATAGTTCACCAGCAAGTGAACATGGTCGTCCTCGCCGTCGAACTCCGCCAGTTGGGCCTCGAAGTCCAGACACACCTTGGCGAAGATCAGCCGCAACTCGTCGAGGATTGCCTTGGTGAAGACACCGCGCCGGTACTTCGTCACGAAGACCAAATGAACATGCATCAGAAATACGCAATGCCTGCCGTGGCGAAGTTCGTTGTCTGCATCCATAGACCAAAGGTATCATAGCCCCATGCAGCGTCTGCAAGCCTTCAAGTTCGAGCTTCGCCCTAACGGCGAGCAGGACAGGCTCATGCGCCGGTTTGCCGGTGCGTGCCGGTTCGTCTTCAACAAGGCGCTGGCCTTGCAAAAGGCCAACTACGAAGCGGGCGGCAAGTTCATCGGCTATGTGGCGATGGCCAAACACCTGACCGCATGGCGCAATGGGCCAGAAACGCCGTGGCTCAAGGATTCGCCGGTGCATCCGCTGCAACACGCGCTCAAGGATATGGAGCGCGCCTACAAGAATTTCTTTGCCAAGCGCGCCGCCTTTCCCAAATTCAGGAAGAAGGGCCAACGCGATAGCTTTCGTTATCCTGATCCCAAGCAATTCAAGCTCGATGCGGCCAATGCCCGCATCTTTTTGCCCAAGCTGGGCTGGATGCGATTGCGTTTGTCGCGTGCGGTGCTGGGAGAGCCATGCAATGCCACGGTGAGCCTGTCGGGCGGCAAGTGGTTCGTGAGTATCCAGACCGAGCGCGAAGTCCACCAGCCCGTGCCGCAGGCCAGCAGCGCCATTGGCATTGACGTAGGCATAGCGCGCTTTGCCACCTTCAGCGACGGCCAGTACCTGGAGCCGCTGCACAGCTTCAAGCGTCATGAAACCCGGTTGCGTCGGGCGCAGCGGGCCATGAGCCGCAAAGTCAAATTCAGCAACAACTGGAGAAAGGCAAAAGCCAGAATTCAACGCATCCATGCCCGCATCGGCAACGCCCGGCGCGACTACCTGCACAAGGCCACGACGGCCATCAGCCAAAACCACGCGATGGTGTGTATCGAGGACTTGCAGGTGAGGAACATGTCCAAGTCGGCGGCAGGCACAGCCAAGAAACCGGGCAAAAACGTTCGAGCCAAGTCCGGCCTGAACAAGTCCATCCTCGATCAGGGCTGGTTCGAGTTCCGAAGGCAACTGGATTACAAGTTGGCCTGGTCGGGCGCAATGCTCATTGCCGTGCCGCCGCAGAACACGAGCCGAACCTGTCCGGCTTGCGGCTGCGTGAGCGTCGACAACCGGCTCAGTCAAGCCGTGTTCCGGTGCGTGGCGTGCGGGCATGAGGACAACGCCGATCACGTCGGCGCGATCAACATATTGGCGCGGGGACACCGCGTTGCAGCCTGTGGAGAGGACATAAGCCGCGAGCGACCCGCAAGGGCCAAACGCGCAGCCTCTGCGAAGCAGGAACCCACCGAAGCGACTATGCAAGGGGAAACTCATGCGTAGCACCGTAGGAATCCCCCGCCTTTAGGCGGGGGAGGATGTCAAATCGGCAAGCTTCATGCGCTCCTCTTGAGCAGCGAGGGCCAGTGAGATGGCGTTGTATAGCTTGAGTTGCAGGTCGGCCACAGCAGCCTTGGCGATCTTGTCGTCGCGCTTGTCGATGGCTGTTTTGATGGCCTCGGCAAGAGTCGTTGCTCCGGTAAGTACTGCGGATAGCTCGATCATGGCGCAGGCCCTTTCCGATGGGTGCGAGTTGAGGGACTTTCATTCTAGAAAAGCGGCCTGCGCCGCCCTTTGGCGTGGGGTTTGAGACCATGTCGGAACTATCCATCGCCCCCGCTGAAAGGTCAAGAAAGGACCACGCCATGATCTTGCAGCGCCTGCAAGAGACGGGCATGGGCGTTGCGCTGGCGGCCAGCCTGGGGGTGTCCGAGAGCACCATCAGCCGCATCAAAAACGACCAGCTTGCCAATGTGCTGGCGCTGGTCTATGCGGCCGGCTTCAAGGTTGTGCCGCAGTGCCAGGAATGCGCCGACGCCGACGAAATCCAGATGCTGCGGCGCTTCTACGCGCACGCGGTGCTGGAAAAGATGGCCGAGCAACAGGCGCACACGGGCGCCGGGGGGGCTGAGTGATGGCCGCTCAAACTGCAATCAGCGGCTGATTCAGCGCATGAGCGATCACATAGAGAGAAATCAATGCGAACCCTAGAAGATTTACGCCAGCGCTGCCGCATAGACCCCGACGAGGGAGACGATTGGCTAGCTTTGGACAGCCACTACGCCAGCTTGACGGCCAGTAAGGAGGACGCGGCATGACGAAAGAAATAACCCCCACCGCCCTTGTGTTTCACAGGGGCCAGTTTTGCTTTGATGCTGATTGCGTAAACGACAAGTTCAGCATTGAAGTGATACCCGGCAAGCTGCACTTGATCTTCACGAGAGTTGCGAGTGGAGCCACGTTTCTAGCCACAGGATGGTCGCAGGAGCCGCTGCAATCCCCATATCCATCAGCTTCATTGCAAGGTGTTTGGTGGCGGCGGCAGGCAGCGATTGAAGCGCAGATTTCAATCGACGCTTATCGGCTTGGCTTGCCGCCGACGCCTCAATCCACGCATCGAGTAACTCTTTGATGGTGTCGCCATGAATCCTAATCGTTGCCACACCAAAGATTGCCGACAGTCCGCCATCGTCGGCAAGAAAGTCCATGCCTTTGTACGTCAACGTGGGTGGAACAAAGATTGGCTGCATGTCTACCGAGAATTCCCCCCATTTGTCAACCAGCCCGTGCTCGGCAAGATAGGCTATGTTCACAAGGTATTTCTCCGTCTCAGCCTCTTGGAGACGGTACAACATATCAAAGCCGGGGCGTGGGTAGCACCGTGCCAATTCGTTGAGAAGCTCAAACTGATACGCGCGGTCAAGTTTTGTTGGCGCGCTTTCTGGTTCATCGGCCATTTTGCCCCTGTATATGGTGATGTGGCAATGCGCCGATCTTCGCATGGGGCGCTTTCCGCCTCAGCTTCTTTGCGGGAGGCCGCATGATGCGCACGCTTGAAGACCTGCGCCAGCGCTGCCGCATAGACCCCGACGAGGGAGACGATGGCTGCTGGCTGTTTGACCATTCTCACGCTTACGTGGCCGGCGCCGAAGGGACGGGTGTGATGGCGTCGCGCCGCGCCGCGTGGATTTTGGCGCACGGCAAGCCGGTGAAGGCTGGATACCGCGTGTTCGGGAAGTGCGGCGAGCGCGGTTGCGTTAACCCGGCGCATCTGCGCGCGCTTGATCCAGCCGAGCATGGTCGCAGCGTGGCGGCATCGGGCGCGCTTAAAGGCGTTGCGCGCCGCGTTTTGGCCAACCGCGCAATAGGGCGCAATCGCGCCAAGCTCACCGCCGAGATGGTCGCCCAGATCAATGCTTCGCCCGATACGGGCGTGGCGCTTGCCCGCCGCTACGGCGTTTCGACCGAAACGATCAGCAAGGCGCGACGAAGCGGCTACGCCTGCCACGGGGCACAGACGAACCCGTGGGCGGGGTTGATGAAAGGGAGGCGGTAATGGCGCGTATCCGCTCGATCAAGCCAGATTTCCCGCAAAGCGAGAGCATGGGCCAAGTCAGCCGAGAGGCGCGGTTGTGCTTCATCATGCTTTGGACGATTGCGGATGACCAGGGGAGGCTTCGCGGCAATTCGCGAATGCTCGCGAGTCTTCTTTTTCCCTACGATGACGATGCCAAGGACCATATGGACGGCTGGCTCGATCAACTTTCCAGCAAGGGCTGCATAGCCCGCTACGAGGTTGACGGGACGCGCTACATACAGGTCTTGAACTGGATCAAGCATCAGAAGATCGACAAGCCAACAGAGTCGAAATTACCGCCTTTTAATGAATCTTTAAGGGTTTTCGCGAGGATTCGCGAAGACTCGGCGAAGGCTCGCGAAGGCTCGGCGATGGATAAGGATAAGGATAAGGATAAGGAAGGGAATGGAAAGGATAAGGAAGGGAATAGTTGCGGCGAGCCGCAAAGCGACTCCCCGCACGACCGAATTTCAAATTCAGAAAGTCCGCACATCCTAACCTTGCCATTGGTCGATGGTTCCGAGCACCCAATCGCGCAGGCGTCGGTGGACGAGTGGTGCAAAGCATTCCCGGCGGTCGATGTGATGCAGCAGCTTCACGCGATGCGAGCCTGGTGCGTGGCGAACAAAGCCAACCGGAAAACGGCGCGCGGCATTGGCGCGTTCGTCGTCCGATGGCTGAGCAAAGCGCAGGACAAGGCTCCGCGAGTTGCAACGCCGCACGGCTCGCCAAGGCCCGTCCAGCGCGTTCGCATGGGCGATCCGGGCTATGAGGAACAGGCCGCCGAGGACTTGCGCAAGGCCCGCGAGCTGCTGGGCTTTGCGCCTATCCCGCCGCCTTCGGTTGACATCGTTGACGCCATCCCAAAAAGCTTTATTGAAATTTCTGTAAAACAATGATTGAGCAAGATTTTTTGTCTTTCAAGCAGATGCTGGACGCGATCTGTTCGATGTTTTCGCAGCCCTCTCCAAACGCCATTGGGACGGGCCTGTGGTTCCGCGCGCTTTCGGCCTACCGGCTGGCCGATGTGCGGGCGGCGTTCGATGCGCACCTGACCGACCCGCAGCGCGGCAGGTTCGCACCGAAACCGGCGGACATCATCGCGCAGCTTGACCGCGATGACGGCAGGCCCGGCGCGCAAGAGGCATGGGCCGCCGCGTTGCGGGCGCGTGACGAAGCGGCCACGGTGGTCTGGACGGACGAAACCGCCGAGGCTTTCGGCATTTGCCGCCCGGTGCTGCTTTTGGGCGATGAGGTTGGCGCACGCATGACTTTCATTGAGGCTTATGAGCGGATGGTGCGGGATGCGCGTGCGCGCCATCTGCCGGTACATGCCTGGGTTTCGCGCGGTCATGACCGCGCCGAGGCCCAGGCGGTGATTCGGCAGGCCGTATCCGATGGCTTGTTGCCGGTATCCGAGTTGGCCGCGCTTGCTGCCCCGGCGGGCAGCGTGCCGTTGCTGGGTGCGCAGCCGCCGGACGCGGCGCGTCGCGATGAATGGCTGTCGGTGTTGCGCGAAATGAGCGCGGCGATTAAGGCCGGTTTTGATGCCCCCACAGGCCCCAGCCACGCCGACCTGGACCGCGCCGATACCGCTCTGCGCAAGGAAAAGGCGCAAGAGGCGGTACGGCGTTACACCGCAGGCAGCGCCAACGACGGGAAAGCTCAGGCCGCATGACGCCCGAACCCGAATGCCCTTCCTGCCGCGCCGCTCAGGATGATCCTACAACGCCGCTGTTTCATTCCGGTTGCCTGGAGTGCCAGGCGCGGATGTTGGCCAATTCTCCCGCGTTTTTCCAAGCGAAAAAGGCTGGATACATCACTTCCGTTTACAACGCCGCGCTGGTGCCTGTGTTCGGCACGGAGGTGATTGCGGGCAATAAACGGGTCAAGGACTGGGCCAGGCGTATTGAGCAGGCCCGCCAGCTCAAGCGGGGGCAGGGATGAGCGCCACAGCAACTCACAACCTTCCCGCCAGCCGCAAGGATGCCCGCAGCATGTCGTTGATTCGGGTCTGCCAGCCATCGCCCGCATCGCGCAGCGCAGCCAGCACGTCAGGGTCTAGCCGCAGCTTTACGGGCTGTTTGGTCACGACTGCCTTGGGGCGGCCTATGCGCGCTATGGGGCGCACCTGCTCCCACTGCTCATCGGTCAGCGGCAGCGCGTCAGGGTCTGATAGGGCCGCCGCCGTGATGGCGGCGTCTTCCTGCTCGGTGGGGATGATGGTTCCGGGTTTAAGTTTTGGCATAGCGTTTCAAATTGGGCTGTTGCAAAAGGGGTGTTATGACGTGAATCAGATCACACGCAACTCCACGCGCTTACCTGCGCGGTGCAGCAACCCCACCAGCTTGTCCACGCTGAATCGGTCGGTCTTGCGGTGCATGACCTCGGAAATGCGCGTTCGGGGAACGCCCAATTCATCGGCCAGTTCCTGCTGCTTTTTGCCGCGTTTGCGCAGCTCCTTTTCCAGTTCGATCAGCAGTGTTTCGCGCGCTATCATGGCCGCCGCCTCATCGGGGGCAAAGCCCAAATCCTCGAACACGTTGCCGCAACTGACGGTCATTTTTTCGCTCATTTCACGCTCCAATCTGTCTGAACCGCTCGCGCCCCAAAGCGATGTCATTAGGGCTGGTTTGCTGCGTCTTTTTTTGAAAAGCGTGCAGCACATACAAGGCGTTGCCGATGTTGGTCACGTAGAACGCGCGGAATTGTCCGCCCGTATGCACGCGCACTTCGCGCACGCCAGCGCCCACGGTCTTTATGGGTTTCCAGTCCTGCGGGTCAAGCCCTTGCTGCACACGCAAAAGCTGGCGTCCCATGGCATACCGGGCCGCATCTGGAAACTCCCGCATGCGCTCGCGGCTGTCGCCCATGAAGATGATCGTCTGCATGGGCGTAATGTACAAAATTTACGACATCATATCAAGAATTTGGTACATCGGTTTAGTTTTCATTTGATTTTTTTCTTCTATAAAAATGACCAACGACATCACCTTCACGATCCCCGGCGAGCCTGTCGCAAAGGGCCGTCCACGCTCGTTTGTGCGCGGCGGTCATGTTGGGCACTACACACCCGAAAAGACCGCGCGCTACGAAAACCTTGTGAAGTTGGCCGCGCAGCAGGCTATGGCAGGCAGGTCGCAGCAGCAGGGTGCGGTAGCGCTTACGGTGCGCGCCTACATGGGTATTCCGGCCAGTTGGAGCCTGCGCAAGCAAAAGCAGGCGGCGCTGGGCGAGATCACGCCGACCAAGCGGCCTGACCTGGACAACATCATCAAAGCCATCAAGGACGGTTGCAATGGCGTGGCCTGGCGCGATGACGCGCAAGTGGTGGATGTGCGTGCGAGCAAGCGCTACTGCTTAACGCCATTTGTCAATGTATTGATTTCGCCGTTGATGAGAGAGGCAGCCTGATGGATGTACGAGGAGCGCGAATGAATACCACATCCGTTGATCCGCCGATATTCCAGTGCATCGAGTCAGCGCTGTTTTTTTCCTACATCATGGAGGGCGCGCCGGTTTTGCAGCAAAGCCCCACGGGTATCGTGCTGGAGCGGCTGCGCCAGTTGGCCGGGTTGGCCCCCGCCTATACCGAGCCGGGGACGATTCGGTTTGGCCAGCTGACGCCGCTGGAAAAGCGCGCGCAGTGCGCCATCGTGCGCGCCGCCGTGGAGCATCATTTGACCGCGCCGGAAGCGGGCGCCGTCAAGGCGCGCTACGGGCGCAACGGACAGCCGTGCAAAGCGCAGGGCATAGAAGGGGTGCGTAATTACTGCATGCCGCTGCTGTCGATCCAGGGCGATGATCCGACGCTTGCGATGGCCTGGGGCGTGTTTGGAGAAAAGAAGCAGCGGGAGTTTTTATCGCAGCGCACGATTGCAAATGAGTTCGGGTTGTCGCAATCCACGGTTTGCCGCGACATGAAGCGCATCCGCTTTACCGGGCGCGCATTGCTCAATCGCGCCATAAAACGGCTACAGCCGATGTTCGAGCAGCAGGGGTTGGTGGGGGATAAAACCGACTGAACTGTATGGTTATTGGAAATGTTGTTTTATTGATATAGTTTTTTTACTATAATTACGGCTATGGATGGGAAACAGGTCATAGCCAAGCTCAAGGCCGCCGGTTGGACGCTAGACCGGGTACAAGGCAGCCACCACATTATGGTTAAGGCGGGCGTGGCTGTGCCGGTACCCGTGCATGGCAAACAGGATATTGGCGCTGGTTACTGGCCGCGATTGCGCGACAGTCTGGCGTCAAGCTCAAATAATGAGGTGTGGACATGGAAATTCTTTACCCCGCAACCATCACACGCGATGACAGCGGCGCGTTTTTCGTGCAATTCATTGACCTGCCTGATACCTTCACCGAAGGCCAGACGATGGAGGAAGCGCTGTTCAATGCCAGCGAGGTGCTGTCTGCGATGCTGGCCTGGCGGCTCGATAATGACAAGGACATTCCTGTGCCCAGCCTGGGTAAAACAGACACCTACAGCATTGCACCGGACGCCAAAACGCAGGCCGCGCTGCTCATGCGCGCTGCGCGCGGTGATATGAGCTATGCGCAACTGGCGCGTGCGCTGGAGACATCATGGGACGTTGCCCGGCGGTTGGAAGATCCAGGGCATTGGCCGACTCTGCGGGCGCTTGACCGCGCCGCTGCTGCCTTAGGAAAGCGCTTGGTGCTATCGCTAGCGTAATGGCACAACAGGCATAAGTTGACAGCCGTGAATCAGTTGTGGTAATATTTCCCCAGACTTGGAAAACTTGTATCCAAGGCAAGTATTGCAAATTCAGCAGCCCGCCCGGAGCGATCTTGGCGGGTTTTTTGTTGTCTCCTGGCCGCCTTTTCTTCTTTAGGCGGCTTCCCCGAAAACCCGCGTGCGGCCCTGTGCTGGCGCGGGCACGGCTTCCTTTTTGGCGGGCCGTGCGGGACACTCGCAAGGGTGTGCCGGTTCCTATTCCCGGTCTTCCAACCCGCACGGTCTGCCACCCTCTCTTGGAAGGGAGGGCTGGCAGGTTTGCAACCTGTTGAATAGGAGCCAATCATGGCAAACCTCGTCCGCCGAGACTTTCGTCGCGGCCCTGCGCCCCTTACCGTTTTACCCTTCGTCGCCGACGTAAAAGTTGCGCCGCGCAAAACGCGCCGTAGCTTCTGGAACGTCCCACAGACCGACGACTACGGTGCCGCTTGCAACGCCGGACTCCAGTTCGCCGGTGATCTTCTCCAGTACCTCAAGGACAACCCGTTCTGGGTTGGCTCAAACATCATCGGCAGGCTCGTGCAGGACATGGCCGCGCATCCGCACGGAACCGCCATGCACGGCTACGAAGTGGGGTTCTGGTCTGCGCTCGAAGTGATCTTGCAGCGCGCCATTGCGCGCGAAAACCACTGGGATGTTCTTCAGGCGGTGCAGAACCGCTATGACCGCATCGCAGCAACCCGCGCAGCCGAGGACGAAGAAGAAGCTGAACTCGAAGGAGCCGCAGCATGAACGCCCCAATCCCTGTTACCCCCCTCTCATCCCAGCAACCGCAAGGAGGCTTAATCATGACCCAAGCCACCAGTCTGACCCTGCCGATTCAGATGATTGAACCGGCCCCCTTCAAAGAACCGCTCACTATGAGCAGTTTGGATATTGCCGATGTAGTGAATTTGCGACATGACAATGTGCGGCGCACCATCGAAACACTGGTTGAGCGCGGCACCATCACACTTCCTCAAATTGAGGAAGTCTCCAATCCTGGGCCTGGACCGAAAACGATCAAGGCTTATCGCGTCGGCAAGCGCGACAGCTACGTCATCGTGGCGCAGTTGTCGCCCGAATTCACGGCGCAGTTGGTTGACCGCTGGCAGCAACTTGAAGAATCGGCGGACAAGCCCGTTGTACAACTGAACGACCCGGCATGGCTGCGCTCCACGCTGCTCGGTTACACCGAAAAGGTGTTGGCGCTGGAGGCCAAGGTAAAAGAACAGGCCCCGGCGGTTGCTGCCCTGGCAGCCATCAGTGCCGCGCCGTCCGACCTTACGTTAACGCAAGCTACAAAGCCGCTGGGCGTCAAGCGCGATACCCTTGCGCGCCACATGGTGCAAATCGGCTGGATTTACCGCCAAAACGGTAGCTGGGTGCCCTACCAAAGCGCCATTCGCGCCGGGTATCTGACCTACAAGGAAGCGCGTTACACCGACAACACTACCGGGCAGGAGTGCATCAAGCCGTATTGCCATATCACGCAAAAGGGCCTGGCAAAGCTGGCTGAGCATTTTTGCGCGGCGGAGGTGGCGTAATGGCGGCAATCACCTCAAAAGCCTGCGCAACATGCCAGACATGGCAAAGCGGCGAGTGTGCGGACTGCTTTACCTCGACCCGCCCGGATGACTGGTGCGACTATTACCAGCACGAGCCTGACAAGAAAACCGACGCCATTACCGGGCACAACCCGTTTACCGCGCATTCCAGGGACTTGGCGGTGAACCCCGAGGCAATTAAAGACGGTTTTTTGTCGCTGCACCCTGTCACCCTTTACCACGCCGACGGATCGAACAGCACGCTGCAACAAGTCCGCGTCACCCCCAAGGGCCTGACGCTGCTCACGCGCCACGTGGACGAAATGCTGGAACCAGCATAAGCGCAAGGGGCGGCCGGGAGATGACGCGGGCGCGTTATTACCGGGCCGTCCCCAACCCCTCGGCGAGCAGCGTCAGCACCATCGTGTTGAGGGACACCCCTTCGGCCTTGGCGCGTGTAGTAAGCCGGGCGTGCATCGTCTTGGGAGCACGAATGATGAACTTGCCGGACGCGCTCGGCACGACACCATCCTGTGGGTTGAACGACGGTGCGGGAATCTCCCGCCCCATGTCGGCCAAGGCGGATACCACGCCGATAAACGCATCGCGCCCGTTGGCCACCGCTTCGGCTTCCGTTTCCCCGTCGGACATGCAGCCGGGAAGATCGGGGAAGGTAATCAGGTAGCCGCCACCATCAGCTTCGGAAAGTGGAGTGATAGTGTGCGCGTAAGCCTCGAACGGCCACGGCGGAACGATGCGGGGAATGCTTTTGATTTCGCTCATGTCTGTAACTCCCTTACTTTATCGACCAGCGCCCGGCGCACTTCACAAAAAATGCAAGTAGATCATGCCCGGCACTAAAACAAAATCTGGCGGAAAGCGCACCGGATCGGGACGTTCCAGCTTCAAACCCAGCGACGAACAGCGTGAATTGGTCAGCCAACTGGTCGCATTCGGGATGCGCCACGCCGATGTTTGCCGGTTCATTAAAACCAGCCACGGCAAGCCTATCAGCGAGCCGACGTTGCGCAAGTATTTCGGCACTGAACTCGATAACGGTCTGATGCTGTCCAATGTCAAAGTAGCGCAAACGCTGTACAAAAAGGCTACTGCTGGCGATACCGCCAGCATGATCTTCTGGCTCAAGACGCGCGCCGACTGGCGCGATGCGCCCCAGCGGGTGGAGCTAACCGGAAACGGTGGTGGCCCTATTCAGAACGTGAACATGACAGCGGCGCAGTTCGAGAAGATCGCCCGCACCATCGCTGATGAGGTGTAGCCATGCGCGACTACAGTGCCGAGGAACAGTTTGCCGCCGCCGAGATGGCGCGCGCCGATCTGTACTTTTTCGCCCGCTGGATGTTCGCGCAGCGGCGCGGTTACCGCTGGCTGCGCGGGCCGCACCACAAAGCGGTGTGCGATGCGCTGATGCGGGTGTTTCGCGGGCAGTGCAAGCGACTCATCATCAACATCCCGCCGCGCTACTCCAAAACCGAGCTGGCGGTGGTCAACTTCATCGCCTGGGCGATGGGGCAAGTGCCAGATGCCGAGTTCATTCATGCGTCATACGCCGCGCCGCTGGCTGTCAACAACAGCGCTGCGGTGCGCGCGCTGGTGCAGCATGAGGCGTATCAGGCGATATTCCCCGGCTGCAAGCTGGCCTCGGACGCCAAAAGTCACTGGACGACCACAAGTCAAGGTGTCATGTATGCGACTGGAGCGGGGGGAACCATTACCGGCTTCGGCGCGGGCAAACACCGTGAGGGGTTTTCCGGGGCACTAATCCTCGACGACGTTCATAAAGCAGACGAAGCGCGCTCCGACGTGATCCGGCAGGGAGTCATTGATTGGTTCCAGAATACGGTTGAGAGCCGCAAGAACAGCCCGGATACGCCCATCATCCTCATCATGCAGCGCCTGCATGAGCGCGATCTATCGGGCTGGCTGCTGGGCGGCGGAAATGGCGAAGCGTGGGATCATGTCTGTCTGCCCGCCATCACCGCCGACGGCGCGGCGCTCTGGCCCGAAAAGCACACGCTCGAAGACTTGCGCCGCATGGAGCGCGCCGCGCCCTACGTATTCGCCGGTCAGTATTTGCAGCGGCCCGCGCCGCCCGAAGGCGGCATCATCAAGCCGGACGCCATTACTGTGGTCGATGCGCTGCCCGCCGGGACCATTCAGTGGGTGCGCGGCTGGGACTTGGCCGCATCGGTTGATGGCGACTACACCGCCGGGGCCAAGCTGGGCAAGCTGGCCGACGGGCGCATCGTCATCGCCGACATGGTGCGGCTGCGCGGCGGCCCCGACGAGCGCGATGCGGCGCTGGCCAACACCGCCGCACGCGATGGCCGCGCCGTGCGCGTGAGCTTGCCCCAAGACCCGGGACAGGCGGGAAAAACGCAGGCGCTGTACCTCACGCGCAAGCTTGCCGGTTACCGGGTGACCACATCGCCCGAATCGGGCGACAAGATTACCCGCGCCGAGCCGCTGGCCGCGCAAATCAACGTGGGCAACGCGCTGATGCTGCGCGGCGCGTGGAACGATGGATTGATAGACGAAATGCGCATGTTCCCCAACGGCACGCACGATGACCAGATTGACGCGCTCTCGCGCGCCTTTGCCGAATTGATCGACCGGCCAAGATCGTTTTTTGGATAACCCATGTTCAACTGGTTCAGACCGAAACCCGCCGCTCCCAGCGCCGGGCAGCGCAGGGCTGCGCGCTCATTTTTCAGCGGCGAAATGCCCGCCTCCCACAACGCATTGCGGCCCGGTGAAATAGCGCTGCAAAAGATGCAAGAGCTAATTGCGCTTGCGCCCCGGGTAGCGGCCAGCAACAGCGCGCAAGACGATGGCGGCGATGGCATCGCGCTGAAAATGCCGCTCCAGGCCACGGCCATGTCCGAATCGCTGGCCCAGTGGTACTCCAGCCAGAGCTTTATCGGGCACCAGTTCTGCGCCGTGCTGGCCCAGCACTGGCTAATCGACAAAGCCTGCTCCATGCCCGGGCGCGACGCCATCCGCAACGGCTACGACATCGTGAGCGCCGAGGGCGACGAAATCGACCCCGATGTTGTCAAGCTGCTGCGCCGCTACGACCGCCAGATGCGGCTTGCCTGGAACCTGGAGCAATTCATCCGCATGGGCCGGGTCTTTGGCGTGCGCATAGCTTTTTTCCGGGTTGACTCCACCGACCCGGACTACTACGAAAAGCCCTACAACCCCGACGGCGTAACGCCGGGCAGCTACAAGGGCATCGTGCAGGTCGATCCGTACTGGACGGCCCCGCAACTGGACGGCGCGGCCGCATCGCGCCCGGACACGATGCACTTCTACGAGCCGACCTGGTGGATGATTAGCGGCAAGCGCTACCACCGCTCGCACCTCATCATTTACCGGCACAAAGAGCCGCCCGACCTGCTCAAGCCCCGGTACCTGTACGGCGGCCTGCCCGTGCCCCAGCTCATCATGGAGCGCGTCTATGCCGCCGAGCGCGTGGCCAACGAAGCGCCCGAACTGGCCATGAGCAAGCGCACCAACCTGTGGCTGACCGACATGTCGCAGTTCACCGCCAAGGGTGACGCGGCCATTGAGCGGCTCAATTGGTGGGTGCAAACGCGCAACAACTACGGCGTCAAACTCGGCGACAAAGAAGGCGACCAGTTCCAGCAGTTCGACACCTCGCTGTCCGAGCTGGACGCGGTCATCATGACCGAATACCAGATCGTGGCCGCCGCCGCCAACGTACCGGCCACCAAGCTGCTGGGCACCACGCCCAAGGGGTTCAACGCCACGGGCGAATATGAAGAGGCCAGCTACCACGAGGAACTGGAGAGCATTCAGGCGCATGACCTGACGCCGTTGATCGAGCGCCATCATGAATTGGTCATGCGCGCCTACGTTCTGCCCGCGCTGGGCGGGCAGGCGCTGCAAACCACGGTGACCTGGCGTCCGCTGGACGCGCCCACGGCCAAGGAACTGGCCGAGGTCAATCTGGTCAAGGCGCAAACCGGCGCGGCGCTGGTGGCCTCGG
>JAIRRE010000007.1 GCA_031256125.1 Burkholderiaceae bacterium | reverse complement strand
AGCGGCGGTTACGCCCACCGCCCGGACGCATTACGCTGGGCTGAAGACGCCGCGCAACGCCGCGGTCTGAACGTGGACTGGGCGCGGCAAACTATTGCCAGCGCCAATTACCAGTCGCGCGTGGTCCAACTGATCCTGCCGCCGGCGCACAAAACCGCCAAGAACTGGCACCTCTACCGCAAGCGCATCGTCGAACCGGGCCGCATCCAGCGCGGCGCGGCATTCTGGACGCGCAACCGCCAGACGCTTGCCCGCGCGCAGCGGCAATTTGGCGTACCGCCGGAAATCATCGTCGGTATTCTGGGCGTGGAAACCATTTATGGTCAGATCATGGGCAACTTCGGCGTGCTGGACGCGCTGGCAACACTGGCCTTCGATTACCCGCAAGGCCCGGCCAACGCCACCGCGCGACAAGCGTATTTCCGCGACGAGCTGGGGTATTTTTTGACGCTGTGCCAACGCACCGGCATGTCCCCCGGCGAGCCGCTGGGCAGCTATGCCGGAGCGATGGGAATGCCGCAATTCATGCCCTCGAGCTGGATCCGTTACGCCATCGACTTCGATGGCGATGGCCACATCGATCTGTGGGACAACGACGCGGATGCCATTGGCTCGGTAGCCAATTATTTCCGCGCCTACGGCTGGATACCGGGGCTGCCCACGCATTACGCGGCGCAATTGAATCCGGGCATAGTCCAGGCCGATTTAAATGCGCTGCTGGCGCCCGACATCTTGCCGACTTTCCAGCCCGCCGCGCTAACCGCCAAGGGCGTACAGCTTGACGCCAGCGCGCTGACCCAGCCGGGGCCATTGGCCCTGGTGGAACTGCAAAACGGCGATCCGCTGACCACCGGCAGCCTGCCCACCTACGTTATCGGGACGGAGAACTTTTACGTCATCACCCGCTATAACCACAGCAGCTACTACGCTATGGCCGTAATCGAACTCGGCCAGGCGGTAGCCGCCGCACTCGGTTGAAATTTTTCTTCAAGGAGACTTGCCGTGCCCGCCATTCCTACCCTGGCCCTGAACGACGGCCACCGCATTCCGCAATTCGGCTTGGGCACTTGGCAAACGCCTAACGCCGACGCCGCGCACATCGTTGCCGACGCCATCGCCGCCGGTTATCGCCACATCGACACTGCTGCGGTTTACCACAACGAGGAAGGCGTCGGGCAAGGTATTGCCGCCTCCGGCATCGGGCGCGATCAGTTGTTCGTCACCACCAAACTCTGGAACACCCATCAGGGTTACGACCCAGCGCTGCGCGCGCTCGACAAAAGCCTGGCACGCCTCAAACTCGATTACGTGGATTTGTACCTGATCCACTGGCCCTGCCCGGTGCAAGGCAAGGCAGTGGAAAGCTGGCGCGCTCTCATTCAAGCGCGCGGAGACGGCAAAGCGAAATCCATCGGCGTCTCCAATTTCCGCGCTGCGGATTTGGAACGCATCATCGGCGAAACCGGCGTTACCCCGGCGGTCAACCAGATCGAATTACACCCCTGGCTACAACAGCACGCCTTGCGCCAAATTCACGCTCAGCACAGTATCGTCACCGAATCCTGGAGTCCGTTGGCGCAAGGCGGCGACTTGCTGGCCGAGGCCACGCTGCGCGCTATCGCTGCCAAGCGCCACAAAACAGTCGCGCAAGTGGTGTTGTGCTGGCACATGCAATCGGGCTTGGTGGTGTTCCCCAAATCGGTTCATCTCGCACGCATCCGCGAAAACCTGGCGGCGCTCGATTTGACGCTCGATGCCGACGATCTGGCCGCCATTGCACGGCTTGATGCGGGCAAACGCGTCGGTCCTGATCCGGCGGTTTTCAATTGACCAGGCTGCGATGATGTGGGCAACGAATTCGTACCAAAGAAGTGCGTACGGACATGTGTGTTGTCGAATTTTCTCGTTGGCATAAGCGCCGCCAACCGCTGTCAGCTTTCCCTTCGCCCTACTTCACGCCACAGTCAAAAAGCTGCGGACAAAAAGAAAAAACGGGAAAACTCGTAACATGTCGAAGTAACCGTATGATATAGAAACACATTATTTTGCGGGCTATTTGCTGATTGGGAATAAATCGTGTAGAGTTATAGTTGACTATTTTCCAACTCTTGCGGAGCTTCAAAATGCCCACCAACACAGCCATTAGCCAGACCGCACTGGCCAATGACTTGAGTGCCGTTGTCGCCAGCGTAATCAGCGCCGCGACCGCCTCGGTCCAATCCGCGATGCAGCAGACCATACCTGGCAGCAGTGATGCCAATGCGCTGGCCGCAGGGTTGCAAGTGGTCACCTCTTACGTTGAAAGTAGGGCGCAAGCAGCCGCCCAACAGATCGTCGGCAACGCGTACGGCCCGATCAGCGAAGACGCGCTCACCCAAGATCTGAACTCGCTGGTTGCCGCCGTGATAAACGCGTGCAGCATCGGGCTGCAAAACGTTGCAAGTCAATACGCTACCGGCAGCAGTACCGCCCAAGCGGTGGTTCACGGTCTGCAAATCGTGATCCCTAACATCATCACCGCAGCCAGCGCCACCGCGCAGGGCATCATTAACAACGCTCATCCTTCGGATCAAACAACGCCATCCGAGGCCATCACGGGGGCCATCGCGGTCAATTTCGATGGCGGCATCACCGTTGCGGGCAACGCCCAGGCGTTCAGCAAAGTGCATGTTACCTTTCCAGACGGCAGCACAGGCATTGTTACGACCGATGGCCAAGGCCACTACAGCGTTACGACTCACGCGCCGCAAACATCAGGCGAGATACAGGTAGCGGCAACCGATTCATCGTCGGGCCAACCGGAAGGCGCACCCATCGATATTGTTTACACCGGATCCACGCCGCCGCAAACCCCCATCATTTCAAACGTAACGGGAAACATCGATGGTGGCATTACCGTTACGGGTACCGCCGCGGCAAGCAACACGGTACAGGTAATCTACCCGGACGGCAGCACGGCCACAATCACGGCGGAGGCCAATGGCCATTACAGCCTGACCACTCACACGCCACAACCGACCGGCATAGTGGACGTCATCAGTACCGATTCGGCTGGCCACATCAGCCAGCCTGCCGACCTGAGCTACACCGCCATTCCGATCATTGTTTTCACCGATATTTCGCCCGATACCAATAGCCAAAGTGACTTTGTAACCAGCGCCAACCATTTAATTTTCGAAGGCAAGTTGAGCATTCCATTGGCGCCGGGCGAGCAAGTGCAGGTGGGCGGTTCGGGCGGCTGGCTGACGGCGCAGGTCAATGGCACCACTTGGTCGTATGACGACACCGCCAATACGGCTATCCCCGACGGCA
>JAIRRE010000361.1 GCA_031256125.1 Burkholderiaceae bacterium | reverse complement strand
CGACGACCCCATGCGCGCGCGGGTGCGCAAAACCTTCGACCGCTTCATCACGGTCGCCGGTAAAACCGACCCGGAAATTGCCCAATTGGCGCGCGAGATGGGCCTGCACATCGCCGTGGACCTCAAAGGTTTTACGCTGAGCAACCGCCTGGGCGTTTTCTCATTCCGCGCCGCGCCTATTCAGATGCACTACATCGGCTACCCCGGCACGCTGGGAATGCCTGGGGTGATTGATTACCAAATCGCCGATCGGGTGCTGGTGCCGGTTCAGGCGCGCCCGTTCTATACCGAAAAAATTATTGAACTGCCCGATTCTTACCAGGTCAACGACCGCCAGCGGGTCATCGACCCGGTCGTTCCCAGCCGCGCCGAACTGGGCTTGCCCGATGATGCTTTTGTCTTTTGCTGCTTCAACAACAACTACAAAATCACCCGCGATGTGTTTGGGCTGTGGATGCAACTGCTCAAGGAAAAAGAGGGCAGCGTCCTGTGGCTGCTGGCCGACAACGACGCCGCCGCGCGCAACCTCAAACAGGCCGCGCGCGATGCGGGCATAGATTCCGATCGCCTGATTTTTGCCCAGCGCGCGGATTTGCCGCAGCATCTGGCGCGACACGCGCAGGCCGACTTGTTCCTGGACACCCTGCCTTACAACGCCCACACCACCGCCAGCGATGCGCTGTGGGCCGGGCTGCCGGTGCTCACGCGCATGGGCGAGACCTTCGCCTCGCGGGTCGGCGCCAGCCTGCTGATGGCTTGCAATCTGCCCGAACTCATTACCCGCACGCCACAGGAATATCTGGAGCGTGCCAGGGAACTGGCGCATGACCCGCAGCAACTCAAAGCCATCCGGCAAAAACTCCAAGACACCCGGCTGCAAGTGCCGCTGTTCGATACCGAACGCTTCACGCGCCACATTGAACGGGCCTACGACCTGGCCTGGGAGCGGTTCGCGCAAGGGTTGCCGCCCGATCACATCACGGTGCCGCAGTAACCCACAGAGGCGGCGCGACCGGTTGGTCATGACGCCAGCCAGCGCCTGGAGGCATCCTGCAAACGTAAAATTACTTACTTCATGCCCGCAATTTCCTTCCAGTCGGTTTCCAAGGTTTATCCCGCTTCGGGGCGCGCCGGTTCCGCGCCGCTGCAAGCGCTCGACGAGGTGTCATTCGACATCGAAGCGGGCGAATTTTTCGGCCTGCTCGGCCCCAACGGGGCGGGCAAGACCACGCTGATATCGATCCTTGCCGGTCTGGCGCGCCCCACAGCGGGCCGCGTGTTGGTGCATGGCCTGGACGTGCAACGCGATTACGCGCAGGCGCGCCGCTATCTGGGCATCGTGCCGCAGGAGCTGGTGTTCGACCCGTTCTTTACCGTGCGCGAGGCGCTGCGCTTTCAGGCCGGGTATTTCGGCCTGTTTCACCAGGACGACTGGATCGACCAATTGCTGGCGGGCCTGGGTCTGGCGGACAAGGCCGGAGCCAACATGCGGCAGCTTTCGGGCGGGATGAAGCGGCGCGTGCTGGTAGCGCAGGCACTGGTACACAAGCCACCGGTGATCGTGCTGGACGAGCCGACCGCCGGGGTGGACGTGGAACTGCGCCAGAACCTGTGGCAATTCATCGCGGACCTGAACCGCCAAGGCCACACGGTGCTGCTGACCACGCACTATCTGGAAGAAGCCGAAGCGCTGTGCCAGCGGCTGGCGATGCTCAAGCTAGGCCGCGTGGTGGCGCTGGCGCGCACCAGCGCGTTGCTGGAGAGCGCCAAAAACCAGATGCTGCATTTCAAAACCGACGATGCGCTGCCGTCCGCGCTGGCGGGCAGCGCGCGCGTCACGGGCCGCATCGTGGAACTGCCTGCGCGCGACGCGGCGGACATCGAGTGCCTGCTGGCGGCGCTGCGCGAATCGCGCGTGGCGGTGGAGGACATCGAGATTCGCCGCCCCGATCTGGAAGACGTGTTCATCACGCTGATGCACCAACGCGAGGAGGTGGCGGCATGAATGGCCCAATGGATACCGCCGTGTCAACCCGCTTTGACACGCTGGTACAAGACGGGGATGCGCGCCTGCCCGCGCCGCGTGCCGCGCTCCCGGCGCTTGATGCCCTGCCCGCCGAAGGGCCGGGCTGGCGCATGTTGCTGACCAAGGAGGTGATGCGGTTCTGGCGCGTGGCCTTCCAGACCATCGCTGCGCCGGTGCTGTCGGCGGTGCTGTATTTGCTGATCTTCGGGCACGTGCTGTCGAGCCGGGTGCAGGTTTATCCGGGCGTGAGCTATGTGGCGTTTCTGGCGCCGGGGCTGGTGATGATGAGCGTGCTGCAAAACGCCTTCGCCAACAGCGCGTCCAGCCTGGTGCAAAGCAAGATCATGGGCAATCTGGTGTTCCAGCTCGTTACGCCGCTGTCCGCTTGGCATTGGTTCGTGGCCTATGTCGGCGCGGCACTGGCGCGCGGGTTGCTGGTGGGGCTGGGCGTCTATGTGGTCACGCTGCTGTATGCGCCGCCGCATGTGGCCCATTTGTTGTGGGTGCTGCTGTTCGCATTGATGGGCGCGGCGCTGATGGGCGTGCTGGGTCTGCTGGCGGGGCTGTGGTCCGACAAGTTCGACCAGATGGCGGTGTTCCAGAACTTTATTGTGATGCCGATGACGTTTCTGGCCGGCGTGTTCTACTCCGTGCATTCCCTGCCGGGCGCGTGGCGCACGGTCAGCCGCTTCAATCCGTTTTTCTATCTGGTCGATGGGCTGCGGCACGGTTTCTTCGGCGTGAGCGACGTGTCGCCCTGGTTGAGCCTGGCCGTCAGCGGCGGCTGCCTGGCGCTGGTGTCGGCGCTGACGCTATACCTGCTCAAGACCGGCTACAAGCTGCGCTATTGATATTGATGACTGCTGAACAACTGCAACATTTGATCGCCGCGGGCTTGCCCTGCGCGCACCTGCACGTGGAGGGCGATGGCCGCCACTGGTTCGCCACTATCGTGTCGGACGTATTCGAGGGGCTGCGCCCGGTGGCGCGGCACCAGCGCGTGTATGCCGCGCTGGGCCAGTACATGACCACCGGCGAAGTCCACGCGCTGTCGATGCGGGCACTGACGCCGGCGGAATGGGCCGCCGGGAAAGAATAAGGATATGGACAAACTGCGCATCCGCGGCGGGCGGCGGCTTTCGGGCGAAGTCGTCATTTCCGGCGCCAAGAACGCGGCGCTGCCGGAGATGTGCGCCGCGCTGCTGACCGACCAGCCGGTGCTGCTGACCAACGTGCCGCGTCTGCACGACGTGCGTACCATGCGGCGGTTGCTCGAACACATGGGCGTACGCACGCAGACGCGCGGCGAGCGCGGCGGCATGGATTTCGACGCGGGCGGCGCTATCAACCCGGAAGCGCCCTACGAGCTGGTCAAAACCATGCGCGCCTCGGTGCTGGCCCTTGGCCCGCTGGTGGCGCGTTTCGGCCATGCGCGGGTGTCACTGCCGGGCGGCTGCGCCATCGGCTCGCGGCCGGTGGATCAGCACATCAATGGCTTGCAGGCGATGGGCGCGGCCATCGAGGTCGAGCACGGCTACATCGTCGCCAAGGCGGGCCGGCGCTTGCAGGGCGCGCGCATCACCACCGACGTGGTGACGGTGACCGGCACCGAAAACCTGCTGATGGCCGCTTGCCTGGCCGAGGGCGAAACGGTGCTGGAAAACGCCGCGCAGGAGCCGGAGATCGTGGACTTGGCGCACATGCTTATCAAGATGGGCGCGCGCATCGAAGGCCACGGCACGCGCCGCATCCGCATCGAAGGCGTGCAGCGCCTGTCGGGTTGCCGGCACGACGTGGTGGCCGACCGCATCGAAGCCGGAACTTTTCTGTGCGCGGTGGCGGCCGCGGGCGGCCAGGCGCTGCTGCGGAACGCCCGCGCGCACCACTTGGACGCGGTGATCGAAAAGCTGCGAGCGGCGGGCGCGGCGGTCGAGGCGCTAGATACGAGCGACGGCGCGGCCAGCACGCCAGCGCACGCCATTCGCATCGCCAGCCCGGGCGCGGGGCAATTGAAGGCGCAAGACCTGCGCACCGCCGAATATCCGGGCTTCCCGACCGACATGCACGCGC
>JAIRRE010000022.1 GCA_031256125.1 Burkholderiaceae bacterium | reverse complement strand
CAGCGGAAAACCTGGTGCAGTCGCTACAAAAATCGAAGCAAACCACGCTGCCGCGCTTTCTTCACGCGCTGGGTATTCGGCACGCGGGCGAGAGCACGGCCAAGGAACTCGCGCGCCACTTTGGCACGCTCGAAGCCATCATGGCCGCCACCACCGAGCAATTGCTGCAAGTGCCCGATGTCGGGCCGGTGGTGGCTGAAAGCATCCATACTTTTTTTGCCCAGCCGCACAACCGGGAAGTCGTTGCCGCCTTGCGCGCCGCCGGCATCGCGTGGCCGGAAGGGCAGGGCGCGGCCAATGCCACCCTGCCACTGGCGGGCCAAACCTTCGTTCTGACCGGAACCCTGCCCACGCTAACGCGCGAGGCCGCCAAAGAACGGCTCGAAGCCGCCGGCGCCAAAGTCGCGGCCAGCGTGAGCAAGAAAACCCATTACGTCGTCGCGGGCCAGGAAGCCGGCAGCAAACTCGATAAGGCGCGGGAATTGGGCGTGCCGGTGATCGACGAAGCAGGGCTGCGGGCGTTGCTGGAAATGGGGCCAGTATCGGGCGATCAACAGTAAGCCTGTATTTCCAGGCTATTGCCCGCCGCGCTTGCCGGGTTCGGCGGGACGACCAGCGCCGCAAAGCGTACAGTACGATTATCAACCCAGTTTACCGTTGTTTCCGCTTCCCGCGTTTGCCGGCAGGCGGATGAATGGTATCGACGGGCACGGAGAGCAATCCTCATGACACCATCCGCATTGACGACATATCTGGCAACCCACCGCCGCTGGCGGTTGGCCATTGGCGCACTGGCGAGCGGCGCGGCGGCGGCGTTGGCCGGATGCGTTGTGGCGCCCGATCAAGGCGCTTATTACTACGCCCCCTATCAGGCGGTTCCCATGGTCGCGCCGGTCTATCCCGCGATAGTGGGCGGCACGGTGGTTTATCCCGGCGGCGGGGTCTATTACGCAACACCCGCGCCGTGGTACTACGGCTCGGGCGTATCGCTGGGGATTTACGGCGGTGGCGGTGGCCGCTCCGATTACCGTTCCCGGCCATCGCAACGGCCCGGCGATGCGCCACGCTCCGGCGCGAATCAATCCTCGCACTCCGGTCAGCGTCCGTCGGGCGCAGGGAACAACGGCGGCCATAATGCGCCCGCCAGTCGATAGACTGTTTCATCATTCACACCCTCAACCCGAAAGGATGTTTTCATCATGAGCGCTTCCCTTATCGACGGACTGCTGGGCCAGTTGCAAGGCGCGCCGGCAAGCCAGATTGCGCAGCAACTGGGCATGGATCCGGCCACCGCCCACAATGCCATCGCCACCGCGCTGCCCATGATCATGGGCGCGCTGGGCCACAACGCGCAGCAGCCCGGCGGCGCGGGCGCACTATTGCAGGCATTGCAACAAGATCACTCCGCCAGTCAGGGCGCGCAAGATGTTGGCGGTCTGCTGGGCGCCATGACGGGTGGTAACGCGGGCGGCGGCGGTTTGGGCGGTCTGCTCGGCAGCGTGCTGGGCAGTCTTACGGGCGGCGGCGGTCAAGCCGCGCCAGGCCAAAGCGGCGGCGGCGGCTTGGGCAGCTTGCTTGGCGCAGTGCTGGGTGGCGGCGCGCCAGCCAGTGCGCAGATGAACGCGGGCGGCATTCTGGGCCATATCTTCGGTGACGCGCAATCGAACGCGCAGCAGGGGCTGGGGCAGGCCAGCGGCTTGGGCACGGAAAAGGCCGGGCAGCTCATGAGTATCCTCGCGCCCCTCGTGATGGCTCATGTCGCCAATCACGCGCAAACCAACAATCTGGACGCCGAAAGTTTGGGCGCCGCGCTTGGGCAGGAGCGGGACCGCGTACAAGACCAGGGCGGCGTCGCGGGGAATTTGCTGAGTTCAGTGCTGAGCAACCTGTAACGGGTTTTATTCGGGCGCAGCGTTTGACGAGGCTCTAGGGTCTGTTCACGCTATTTCCACAGTCTGCGGAAATAGCGTGAACAGGCTCTAATTCCCATCGCGTTCCAGCGAGCGGGAGCGTTCGGCGCGCAGCACCGAAGGGGTGCGGCGCAGCACGCGCAGCACAGCCTCGATCTGTACGCGGTTTTTGACTTTGATGACGATGCGGGTATCGACCACAGATTGCGTGCTGTCGTCGGTCATGGACAGATGGACGACGTTTATGTCCAGCCGCGCCAGCGCGGTAAAGGCGCGCGCCAGCGCGCCGGTTTCGTTGGCGATGGTGACGACGATGCCAGCCTCGAACGTGCGCGCTGGTTCATCGGTCCAGGCGACGGTGACGAAACGCTCGACATCCTTGTGCAACAGGCGCTGTGCGATGGCGCAATTTTCGACATGGACGACCAATCCCTGGCCGCGGTCGAGATAGCCCACCACGGGGTCGCCCGGAATGGGCCAGCAACAAGGCGCGTAGAGGATGGAGACGTTGGGCACGCCATCGAGAATCACCGCGCCTTGTGACAGGTGTTCGTGAGCGGTGTAGCGCTCGCGCGTCATCATCAGCGCGTCGGGCTTGACGCCTTGCGCCGCCAGCAGTTCAACCATACGCTTGGCGACCGCGCCGGCGCTGCGTTTGCCCAATCCGATCTCGGCCAGCATTTCATCGCGCGTGTGGCTGCCGGTAAAGTGCGCCAGTTGATCCCAGACCGGCGTTTGCTCCGGTTGCAGGCTGGGCGGCTGGTCCAGCCCTTCGGCGCGCAGCGCCTGCGCCAGCAGTTGTTCGCCCAGTTCGCGCGACTGATCCTGTTGCAGGGTTTTGAGATGGTGGCGAATCTTTGAACGCGCCCGCCCGGTGCGCACGAACCCGAGCCAGGCAGGGTTGGGCGTGGAGATCGGCGCGGTGACGATTTCCACCACATCGCCGCTGGCCAGTTCGGTGCGCAGCGGTACCGGCTCGCCGTTGACATTGGCTGCTACCGTGTGGTCGCCAATGTCGCTGTGGATGGCGTAGGCGAAGTCCACCGGCGTGGCGCCCTGCGGCAGCGCCATGACCCGGCCCTTGGGAGTGAAGACGTAGATCGCGTCGGGGAATAGATCAACCTTGACGTTATCCCAGAACTCGGCCGAATCGTGCGTCTCTTTTTGGATGTCCAGTAGCGATTGCAGCCAGCGCGTACCCAGTTCGGCCACGGGGATGCCGATGTCTTGAACTTCGCCGGGCTTGTGACTGACCTGGTAGAGCCAATGCGCGGCAACGCCGCTTTCGGCCACCAAGTCCATGATTTCGGTGCGGATCTGGAATTCAAAAGCCACGCTGGCCGGGCCGATCAGCGTGGTGTGCAGCGACTGGTAACCGTTGACCTTGGGGATGGCGATGTGATCGCGGAAACGCCCCGGCACCGGCTTGTACAAATGGTGCAACAGGCCCAGCGCGGTGTAGCACTGAATCGCACCGGGCACGATCACGCGCAGGCCATAGACATCGCTTTCTTGCGCGAAGGATTGGTGGCGGCCTTCCATGGCGCGGTAGATCGAGTAGAGCGTTTTTTCGCGTCCGATCACGCGCGCGGTCAACCCACCTTCACGCAGCGTGTCTTGCACCGCCTGCTGGACTTTTTCAATCAACTCGCCTCGGCGTCCGCGCGCTCGGACGAGCGCTTTTTCCAGTACGGTGTAGCGCCACGGGTTCAGGTAACGAAAAGCCAAGTCCTGCAACTCGCGGTAAACCTGGTTCAAGCCTAGCCGGTGCGCAATCGGGGCGTAAATTTCCAGCGTTTCGCGGGCGATGCGACGCCATTTGTGGCGCGGCATGTCGCCCATGGTGCGCATGTTGTGCGTGCGGTCGGCCAGTTTGACCAGGATCACGCGCACATCGCGCGCCATCGCCAGCAGCATCTTGCGGAAGGACTCCGCCTGCGCTTCCTCGCGGCT
>JAIRRE010000021.1 GCA_031256125.1 Burkholderiaceae bacterium | reverse complement strand
TCAACTGGTGAATCTGTTCGCGGTCGATCGGGGTAATGAAGGTGGTGTGGATGAGACGGTTGACCTTGTGCGTCACGCGGTCGGCGGCGCGCTCGGCCTCATCCACTTCGTCCGTATGTTGCTGGCGCAAGGCCGGATCGCCATAGTGCTCAATCAAGCGCTGGAAAGCGCGTGCGGCGGCCAGAATGTGTTGTACATGCTGGTTGAAAAGCTCGAAAAAACGGCCTTCCTTGGGTAATAACTTGGCAAACAGCATAAGCCTGTTCCCGAAAAAAATGATGTCCTTATACGCCACCGTAGCTTCGCCCTAAAGCGGCTCGACGGCAGGCAACAGTGTAGCGCCTTGGCCCACCCCGCCATTCAATCGTCTTAAGAAAAGGGGTTGAGCAAGCGCGCGCCGGTACGCGCGAAATCGTCGATATTGCATGTCACCACAGTCAGATCGTGCATCAGTGCGGTCCGCAGCGAGCTGCTTGTCCAGCCCGTTTTCCGGCTGCGGCGTCCGCAAACGGCCCCAGACCTGTGCCACATCCAAATCAAAGGCAAGGATGCCATCGTGGTAATCCCGCAGCACGGTTTCCAGCCACGCTTGCAAACGTCGTGCCCGAAGCAGATCGCCACGGCGCTGGATGTGATATCCACGCCACCCCGCAACTCGCCCACCATGACCACCGGCAGCCAGAGGCGCACATCCTGTTCGGCGCAACAATAAAAAGAATGCGCGCACCCCAGAATTGGGCACGCTGCCCTTGCAGGCTTCGCTGGTGACATTTGTATCAACATGCGCCGCCCCGTGTTTCTGCACGCAGGTGAAATCGGCATCCTCGCCGACATCGGGCATAGCCGCCAGCACCTCCGCCGAAAGCAGTGCGCACAGCGGAGCAATCACACTCGATTACGCCATGAAACTACAGGCCATCGCCGCCAGCGGCATTTCACACCCCATAAACGACACTTCGTCGGATAGTCCTGGCAGCAACCCGCGAAAACGATAACATCGGAATCGCCTATATATATACATACAACCGGGTGGTTCCATGACTGCCGCCTCCACCGCTATGGACTTCGACCCACTCGCGCGCCGCCGCGCCAAGACCAAGGCAGAGTGGTTGCTCCACGCCGCAATCTATATCCTGGTCAACTTCGGCCTGATCGCCATATCCCTGCCCGGCCTCGCCTTGCTGGACCGCATGACTGCGTGCGGGCGCGCATTTGCGAGCACGGCAAGCCTCGCTGACGAATCGAATCAATTTCCCGTTAGCACATTGTCCAGGAAATGTTTTGCCATGAAAATCGTATCAGCAATCAAACTGGCTTTTGCCGGTGTGATTGTGTTTGCCCGCCTGAGTGCACTGGACTACTGCCGGTTCGGGCTGGATATTGCCGCAATCCTGAGTGTTGGGATATCGTCGTGCCCGATGTTGCTGCGCCGCCAGTTCCGGCCAATGGAACTGGGCCTTGGCGCAGCGCTCCTGCCGGTTTCTCCCAATCGAGGTCGCCGATGAGCAAAATGTTTGACGTCGCTTTTCTTCCCGTTGACCGGGTTCTGATGCCATGAATATAGATTGGCGCGGACTCATACGCCATTACCTGCTGGTAGTGGTATTTTGCTGCGTGATTTCCGCGCTGATCACCGGGATCTGGTGGGGCTACCCATTTTGCTTCATCTGCATTCAATCCTTTGGTACCGTGCTGAGCACAGCGATCTGGTGGGGCCAACCGTACTGGAAGGAATTGGGCTACGCGCTGTGCATCAGCACGCCGATCTGGGCCATCATTGATGTGGGGCGCTTCATGCTGGTGCGCCCGACCGATCCGGTCGCCTGGCCGCGCGGCGTGCGCGGTGTGCTGCTGGTCATCGCCGGCATTGGGCTGGGCTTTTATTTCGGCAGTTGGCTGGGCGATGCGCTGTTTGGTATCGGCGACGTTCCCGCGCCACGCCACAAGCTGATTACGGCTTTGATAACCATCATCGCAAGCATTGCCGGTTTCTATTTTTTCTATACCCGTCTCGATCGCGCCGCGCTGTCGGCCAGAATCAGCGCCGCCGAGCGCGATACCGCCCAGGCGCGGCTCAAGCTCCTGGCCACGCAACTCGAACCGCACATGCTGTTCAACACCTTGGCCAACCTGCGAGCGCTGATCGGCAGCGACCCGCCGCGCGCCATCGCCACACTTGACCGGCTCGACAATTACCTGCGCGTAACGCTGACCGGCTCGCTGGCGCACACGCACCCGCTGGCCGCCGAGTTCGAGCGCCTGGCCGATTACCTGGCGCTGATGCAGGTGCGCATGGGGCCGCGCCTGCGTTACGCGCTCGACCTGCCCGACAATTTGCGCTCTGTCCCCGTGCCGCCGCTGCTGCTGCAACCGCTGGTGGAAAACAGCATCCGCCACGGTCTCGAAACCAAGGTGGAAGGCGGCCAAATCACAGTACGCGCACGGCTCGATGGCGGGTGCTTGGTAATCGAAGTGCACGACACCGGAACCGGCCTGGATGAAGCCGCTACGACCGTCAATCGCGGCACCGGCTTTGGCCTGACCCAGATACGCCAGCGCCTGACCAG
>JAIRRE010000286.1 GCA_031256125.1 Burkholderiaceae bacterium | reverse complement strand
GTCCCAGCCTCGCGCAACCGGGCGCGCAGTAAGCCATTTGCCCATGAACGACACGCCCGCCTCATCCAATTTGTCCGCCGCGCCGGTCGGCGCCAGTGATACTTTGCAACAGCCCAAATCTTCGCCCGCCGACCCGCAACGCCCGTCACTCATCGAGTACCCCTGCGCGTTTCCCATCAAGGTTATGGGGGCCAACGAGGAAGGCTTCGTGCACGCCATCACACAGGTGGCGCGCGCGCATGATCCGGCGTTCGACGCGGGCGCCATCGAACTGCGCGAAAGCAAAGGCGGGCGCTATTTGGGCGTTACCCTCACCATCACCGCCACCAGCCGCGAGCAGCTCGATGGCCTGTACCGCGCACTGACCACGCACCCGATGGTCAAGGTAGTGCTGTAACCCCGATCCCGATGCAAATTCAATTTCTCGGCCAGACCGATTACACCGCTACCTGGCAAGCCATGAAAGCCTGGGCGGCGCAGCCGGAAGCGCCCGATGGGCTATGGATTTGCGAGCATCCGCCAGTATTCACGCTGGGGCTGGCGGGGCGGCGCGAACATGTACTGGCAGCGGGCGACATCCCCGTGGTGCGCACCGACCGCGGCGGCCAGGTCACGTATCACGGGCCGGGGCAAGTGGTAGCCTATCCGCTGATCGACCTGAAAGCGCGCGGCATTTACGTCAAGGAATACGTGTTCCGGCTGGAACAGGCGGCCTTGGCAACGTTGGAACGTTTTGGCGTAACGGGACACCGGGTAGCGGGCGCGCCGGGTATTTACGTGCGCCTGGACGACCCGTTTGGCCACGAGCCGCTGCCGCAGCGACCTCAACGGCGCGCGCTCGATTCTGCCGCCCCCGCGCCGGATTTCACTGGCCTGGGCAAAATCGCCGCGCTGGGTATCAAGGTCGCGGGCCAGCGCGCGTATCACGGGCTGGCACTCAACGTGGCGATGGATCTGTCACCCTACCAACGCATCGACCCCTGCGGCTACGCGGGGCTGCAAACAGTAGATATTGCTACCATCGGCGTGGCCGTCTCGTGGCAAGAGGCGGCGCAAGAGTTGGCCGAACAATTGACGCGGCGATTGGCCATTTGACCCGCTAAACCCGCCATTCCCCCATGACTTCATCCTCCCCGGCTATCGGCCCCGATGCCCCCGTGGTATGCGACGCGCCGTCTAATGAACCGCGCCCCAAACAAAAGGCAGCCGCCAAGCTGGCGCACATTCCGATCCAGGCGCAGCACGATGGCCCGCCATTGAAAAAACCCGACTGGATTCGCGTCAAAGCCGGTTCAGCCAGCACGCGCTTTTATGAGATCAAGGACATCCTGCGTCGCAACCGCCTCGTGACCGTATGCGAGGAAGCCAGTTGCCCCAACATCGGCGAATGCTTTGGCCACGGCACGGCGACCTTTCTCATCATGGGCGACAAGTGCACGCGCCGCTGCCCGTTCTGCGACGTGGGGCATGGCCGGCCCGACCCGCTCGACGCGGCGGAGCCGGACAACCTGGCGCGCACCGTCGCCGCGCTAAAGCTCGCCTATGTGGTCATCACCAGCGTGGACCGCGACGATTTGCGCGACGGCGGCGCGGCGCACTTTGCCGCCTGCATCCGCGCCGTGCGGCAGGCATCGCCCGCCACCCGCATCGAAATCCTCACGCCGGACTTTCGCAAGCGGCTGGAGCGCGCGTTGGACATCCTGGCCGCCGAACCGCCGGACGTGATGAACCATAACCTGGAAACCGTGCCACGCCTGTACCGGCCAGCGCGGCCCGGCGCGGATTACGCCTTCAGCCTGAAGGTGCTGCAAGACTTCAAAACCCGCGTACCGGGCGTACCGACCAAAAGCGGCCTAATGGTGGGGCTGGGCGAAACCGACGATGAAATCGTGGCCGTGATGCGTGATCTGCGCGCGAACGGCGTGGACATGCTGACCATCGGCCAATACCTGGCACCCTCATTGGCGCACCTGCCGGTGCGGCGCTACGTACACCCGGACACCTTCGCCCGGTTCGAGCGCGAAGCACGTGCAATGGGCTTTACCCACGCCGCCATCGGCGCGCTGGTGCGCTCCAGCTACCATGCAGATCAACAAGCGCAAGCAGCCGGCGTGACTGTGCAGAGCGCTGACCGTGCTTCGCCCAACAGCGCCAGAGCAGCGGACTAGAGGCAGTCGAACGCTATAATTTCAGGAGCAAATCACCATGAGCCAGCACTACACCATTGCCGCCATTCCTGGCGACGGCATAGGCCAGGAAGTGATGCCCGAGGGGCTACGTGCGCTCGAAGCGGCAGCGCGGCGTTTCGGTTTCGGGCTGCGCGTGGCGCCTATCGAATGGGCCAGTTGCGACTACTACGCCCGCACTGGCCAGATGATGCCCGACGACTGGAAGGGACAGCTCGCTGGCATGGACGCAATTTACTTTGGCGCGGTCGGCTGGCCGGCCACGGTGCCCGATCACATTTCGCTGTGGGGGTCGCTGCTCCAATTCCGGCGCGAGTTCGATCAGTACATCAACCTGCGTCCGGTACGGCTGTTCGAGGGCGTGCCCTGCCCGCTGGCGGGCCGCAAAGCGGGCGAAATCGACTTTTACGTGGTGCGCGAGAACACCGAGGGCGAGTACACCAACCTCGGCGGCGTGATGTACGCGGGCACTGAACGCGAGATCGTGGTGCAGGAGACCGTAATGTCGCGCCTGGGCGCCGACCGGGTGCTGAAATACGCCTTTGAACTGGCCGCCTCGCGCCCGCGCCAACAACTGACAGTAGCCACCAAAAGCAACGGCATCGCCATCAGTATGCCGTGGTGGGATGGGCGCGTGGACGCGGTCGGCCAGCATTACCCGCAGGTCAAAGTGGAAAAGCACCACATCGACATTCTGAGCGCGCGTTTCGTGCTGCAACCGCAGCGCTTTGACGTGGTGGTAGCAAGCAACTTGTTTGGCGACATCCTGTCCGATCTCGGCCCGGCCTGCACCGGCACCATTGGGCTGGCGCCGTCGGCCAATCTGAACCCGGAGCGGCGCTTTCCCTCGCTGTTCGAGCCGGTGCACGGCTCCGCGCCCGACATTTACGGTCGCAACATCGCCAACCCGGTGGCCATGATCTGGTCGGGCGCGCTGATGCTCGATTTTCTGGGCGAGCGCGCGGCGCACGACGCTATCGTTCGCGCCATCGAGCAGGTACTGGCACAAGGCCCGCGCACTCCCGATTTGGGTGGAACGGCCTCCACCAACGATATGGGACAGGCCATTGCGGCGCTGATTTGAGCGCCTCGGACAAGAGTTCAGTGCGCCCCGTTCAAAGTACGCTCGAATTACCCCTAGGGCCTGTTCGCACTGCCAAAAACAGTGTGAACAGACCCTAGACCAACATCGCCGCCGGACTTTCCGATTCGATGACGCGCTGCGCCCAATTGCCCAGCGCGCCAATATCGGTGCGCAGAATTTCCTGCTTGACGGCCAAAAGCTGCGCCGGGTGCATCGAAAAGCGCCGCAGCCCCAGGCCAAGCAGCAAGCGCGTCAGCGCCGGATCGCCGGCCATTTCGCCGCATACGCTGACGCTTTTGCCCGCCGCGTTGCCAATGGCGATAACGTCCGCGATCAGGCGCAGTACCGCCGGATGCAGCGGGTCGAACAGATGCGCCACCGCTTCGTCGGCGCGGTCGATGGCCAGCGTGTACTGAATCAGATCGTTGGTGCCGATCGAGAGAAAGTCAAAGTACGGCAGGAACAGGCGGATCGACAGCGCGGCGGCGGGCACTTCGATCATCGCCCCCAGCGGCAGCGGGCCGTGGGCCTGGGTGCGGTGGTCGAGCTGTTCGCGCGCGCGGGCGATAAGCTGGCGCGTGCGGCGAATTTCGTGCATTTGCCCCAGCATGGGAATGAGCAGCCGCACCGGCCCCAACGCCGCCGCACGCAAAATGGCGCGCAACTGGGTGAGGAACATTTCCGGTTCGGCCAGGCTCCAGCGGATGGCGCGCAGCCCCAGCGCCGGGTTGAGTTGCGCGCCGGGGCGATCGCCATCAAGCGGCTTGTCCGCGCCTATATCGACGGTACGAATGGTGACCGGCAGTCCCTGCATACCATCCAGAGCCTGACGGTAAGCGGTGAACTGCTCTTCTTCGTCGGGCAGCCGGCCCTGCCGGCCAATGAACAGAAATTCGCTGCGAAACAGCCCTACGCCGACCGCGCCCGCGTCCAGCGCGGCGATCGTGTCGCCGGGTTGCTCGATATTGGCCTGTAATTCGACGCGCTCGCCATCGAGCGTGATGGCGGGCGTATTTTTGATCCGCGTCAGCCGTTCCTTTGCCCGCGTGGCGCGGTACTGCTTGCCGGCGTATTCGGCCAACAGTTCGGGCGATGGAGCGACGATCAGCACGCCCGCGTCGCCATCGACGATGACCCAATCGTCCTGCCGCGTCATTTCGCTGGCGGCGCGCGCCCCGACCACGGCGGGAATGTCCAGCCCGCGCGCCACGATGGCGGTGTGGCTGGTTTTGCCGCCCAGGTCGGTCACAAAGCCGGCGAACACGCTTTTCTTGAATTGCAGCATGTCGGCCGGTGACAGGTCGTGCGCCACCAGCACCAGCGGCGCATCCTGCGTGTTTTCCAGCAGCAACTCCGTCTGACG
>JAIRRE010000283.1 GCA_031256125.1 Burkholderiaceae bacterium | reverse complement strand
GGCGAAGATGTTGCCCGCCAGTACCCAATCTTGCCCCATTTCGAGGAGGGGGCGATCCGCAATGCCGTTGCTGCCGTTGCCGCCATCTGGGGTGGCGCGCAGGGCGAGGGCTTCGGGCGCGCCCGCCGTTATCCCGCCCACGGATTGCCACGCGCCGGCTATCCAGGTGTATGCGGCGGCGTAAACCTCGTCCATGCGCGCGTCCAGCAGCGCCAGTACGTGCGCCGCGCCGGGCATTGCCGATTTGCAGCGCGCATCCTCGGCTACTGCCAGCAGCGTATCGACCGGCAGCACCGGTAGCGCCGCGCCGAATGCCAATCCTTGTGCCACCGCGCAAGCGGTGCGCAATCCGGTAAACGACCCCGGCCCGTGCCCGAACACGATGGCGTCCAGACTTGCCGGCGCCAACGCGGCCTGCGCCAGCAAATCCAGCAGTGCCGGAATTAACGTTGCCGAGGCCTGCGGCCCGCCTGCGCCCGCATAGCGCCAGCGCGTCGCGCCGCGCTGCACGGCGGCAGATACGCACTCGGTGCTGGTATCAAAGGCAAGCAGGTTCATGGAGCACGGCACGCGGGAAATGACGCCGAAAAAACATAGCCGGATTATCGGACCGGCAGGCGCGCAACGGCGTCAGAATAGATGGGCTACAGGGTTTTGCACTAAACGCCCTTGGTAATGCGGGCGGCGGGTCTGCCACAGGGAAACTTACCTGACACTGGCGGTGGGTACCGCCGCCGCGTGCTATAACGCCGCGCGGTTGCCTTGGCCGTATTCAGTATTCCGGTTTTGATCGCTCGTTTTTCCCACCCACCCGCCGCGCGACCCGCGCGCTTGTTGCCTGGCCTATGAAACGCGGCTTCTACACTATCATGACGGCCCAGTTTTTCAGCTCGCTGGCCGATAACGCGCTATTTATTGCGGCGGTGGAGTTGCTGCGCGATCACGGCGCGCGTGCGTGGCAACACGCGGCGCTGGTGCCCATGTTCGCGCTGTTTTACGTGCTGCTGGCGCCGTGGGCGGGGGCGTTTGCCGATTCGCGGCGCAAGGGCCAGGTGATGTTCATCAGCAACGCCATCAAGATGCTGGGGTGTTTGCTGATGTTATTCGGCGGCCATCCCCTGCTGGCCTACGCTATCGTCGGGCTGGGCGCGGCGGCGTATTCGCCGGCCAAATACGGCATCTTGACCGAGTTGTTGCCGCCGTCGCAACTGGTGCAGGCCAACGGCTGGATCGAGGGCTTGACCATAGGTTCCATCATTCTGGGCATCTTGCTCGGCGGCAAGCTGGTGGGAGGGTGGAACCTGATGGCGCTGCTGTCGCTGCACGGGCGCGTGCACACCGGCATCCACCACGCATCGGAAGCGGCCATCGTCGCGCTGTTCTTCGTTTATGTGGTGGCGGCGGGGTTCAATTTGCGAATTCCCGATACCGGCGCAGTTTTGCGGCCCATGCCGCGCAATCCGCTAACGCTGTTGCCGGACTTTTACCGCTGTACCGTGCGGCTGTGGTGCGACAAACTCGGGCAAATTACGCTGGCATCCACCACGCTGCTGTGGGGGGTGTCGGCCAACCTGCGTTTTATCGTGCTGGCCTGGGCGGCGGCGGCGCTCCATTACGAAATGCCGCAAGCCACCCGCCTGACCGGCGTGGTGGTGCTCGGGTCGGCGGCGGGCGCTGTGCTGGCGTCGCTGCGGGGACGGCTCGATCGCGCGGTGCGGGTCATTCCGCTGGGCATCGTCATGGGCTTGCTGCTGGCGGCCATGGGGCTGATTGACTCGCTGCCGCTGGCCATTCCGGCGTTGATCGCGCTGGGCGCGCTGGGCGGCTATATCATGGTGCCAATGAATGCCTTGCTCCAGCACCGCGGCCACAACTTGATGGGAGCGGGGAGTTCGATTGCGGTGCAGAACTTCAACGAACAGGCCGCCATTCTGGGACTGGGCGCACTGTACAGTTTTTCTACCCGGCTGGGATTGCACACGCTTGGCGCTGTGCAACTGCTCGGCGGCCTGCTGGCGGCTGCGATGGCCGCCATCGGCCTGTGGCATCGCTACAACCTGCGCTGTCATGGGCCGGAGGTGCGACGGCTACAGGCGCTGGCGCGGGGGGAAGGGGATGGCGCTCAAGCGGCAACCAGCGGTGAGCGTTAAGGCTTGCCCTCGGCCTGTTTGGGTCCGCGCTCGACGCCGGCATCCTTGACCAGTGCCGCATCCAGCGCCTCGATCCAGTGTCGCACCGGTATGCTGGTAGCCGCTTGCAGGTGCAGGATGCAGCCGATGTTGGCCGAGATGATGGCGGCTGGATTGCCCGTTTCGGCGGGCAGCAGGTGGCCCAGCTTGCGCTCGCGCAGCCGCCCCGCCAAGTCCGGTTGCAGGATGGCATACGCGCCGCCGGCGCCGCAGCACATTTGTGCTTCCTCGTCGGCCAGCCGCAGCTTGAAGCCCAGCGCGCCCAGGTATTTTTCGACTATCCCCGGCAACTTCTGGCCGTGTTGCAGCGTGCAAGGCGGGTGATAGACCAGCACCTCGTCGGGCGGTTTGACGCGGTTTTGCAACGCGCGCGCAAGTACCGGCAGCATCTCGCTCAAATCCCGCGCCAGACTGCTGGCGTGCGCGGCCAGCGGCCCGTAACGCGGGTCGCCGGCTAGCAAATGGCCGTAGTCTTTGAGCATCACCGCGCAGCCGGAGGCGTCGGAGATGATGGTATCGACGCTGCCGCTGCCGCGTTCCAGATAGGGTCGCCAGGCATCGAGGTTGGCGCGCATTTGCTGACCCGCGCCTTGCGGATCGGCTAGGTGCTGACGCATCGCGCCGCAGCAACCCTGTTTGCGCGGGAACACCGCCTCGATACCGGCGGCGGCCAGTACGCGCGCGGTGGCGCGTCCGATGGCGGGCGCCAAGGCCGGCTCCACGCAGCCCGGCAATACCAGCACGCGCGCGCGCGGCTTGCCAAAGATAGGCGCTGGCCACGGACCGGGGTCGCGCCGTTCGGGCAGGTGCGCCATGACCGCCTTGGGCAGACGCGACTTGACCGATTCGGGCAGCGACTGGGCGGCGCGCACCGCCGGTTTGAGCAATGGTTTGACGGCGGGCGAAGTCAGCCCCACGCGCAGCAACTGGCGCTGCCGCATCTCGCTGGCCGGGCGCGGCACCTGCGCCTCGACGATGGCGCGGCCCAAGTCGATCAACCGGCCATATGCCACGCCGCTGGGGCAAGCGGTTTCGCACTGGCGGCAGGTCAGGCACCGATCCAGATGCTGTTGCGTCGCGCGCGTTGACGCCACGCCTTCGAGCGCCTGCTTGATAAGGTAAATGCGTCCGCGCGGACCGTCCAGTTCGTTGCCGGTGAGTTGATACGTTGGGCAAACCGCGTTGCAAAAACCGCAATGCACGCACTGGCGCAACAGGGCCTGGGCCTGCGCGCCCACCGAGGTATCGGCGAATTCAGGGGCGAGGTTGGTTTGCATGACAAACAAAAATCAGGTTGACGGGGGAGGGTCGGATAGTTCCGCTTTCTTTGCCGGGAACAGAAAAGACGCCACTACGCCCGCCACCAGCATTCCCAGAATAATAATGAGGCTCCATCCAGATGAAATATGGAATCCGGTATCGGCGACTGCATGATTCCAGGATTGGAGCAACATTTTCGCGCCAATGAAAAACAACAGACAGATCACGGCTTTTTCCAGATGCACCAGGTAGCGCGTCAACGCGGCCAGCACGAAATACAAACTGCGCAGCCCCAGAATCGCAAAAATCATCGCCGCATAAATCAGCAGCGGTTCTTGCGTCACGGCAATCACGGCGGGGACCGAATCGAAGGCGAACGCGATGTCGGAAGTCTCGATGGCCATCAGGCATAAAAAGGCCGGCGTGGCATACAGCAGGCCTTGCCGCGTCACATTGGCGGCGATACCGTCCCCGGCGGCGATTTGGTGATGGCGAACAAAAAAACGATTCCGATACAGCCGGGTATAGACGGGGAGGAATTTCCCGGTGAGCCGGACAGACCAGTGCTGGGAATAATCTGTAATCTCATCGTCAGCGTCGCCCGATTGCTGGATCATTTTAATGGCGCTCCAAATCACGAACGCCGCGAACACAAACCCGATCCATGGACTGGCCAGAAATAGCCCCGCACCGATAGCCACGAAGATGGCACGAAAAATCAGCGCCCCGATAATTCCGTAGTAAAGAATCCGGTGCTGCAACCCGCTTCTGATAGCGAACGATGAGAATATCGCCATGAACACGATCAGATTATCCAGCGACAGCGACTTTTCCAAGGCATAACCCGCCAGATATAAATCAGCCCATTCCGGGCTGAACCGCACCCACAGGTAAGCATAAAAAGCCAGCGCCAGCCCTACCCAGATCAGCGACCAACGGATCGCATCACGCAGCGAAATCTCGGTACTTCGCTGATGGACGAACAGGTCGAGATAAACCGAAATCGCCACTACGGCAAAAAATATCAAGATTGCTTCCAGCGGGAAGCCGAAATGGCCTGTCATGGTGTCGTTGAAACAAATTATTACATTTGTTGCGCGGCGCGCTTGCCCAGCGTATGGCTAAACCGCGTGTTGTCTATCCCCTGTATGGGGATCGTTTATAACACGGGTCAGAATTGAGGATACAGCCGGCCTGGGTTAAGGATGCCCGCCGGGTCGAATTCTTTTTTCAGTGCGGCGTGAATGCGCGCCAGCGGCGGCGTCAGCGGCGTAAACACCGGCACGCCGTCCACATGCCCGTCACCGCCCCGGAATAGCGTGGCGTGTCCGTTTGAACGCGCGGCGGCTTCGCGCACCCCTGGTTCGGCTTTGGACGGCAACTTGATCCAGCGTTGCGCGCCGTGCCACTCGATCAGCGTTGGCCCCAGATTGAGCGGCGGCGCGGTATCGGGTACGCTCACGCGCCACAGAGCCTGTCCGGAATCGCGCTGAAAAAACGGTAACGTCTGGTCGCGCAAATCTTGCCAGCGGCGCTCCGCGTCGCGCGCTGCCATGTCTTCACCCCCCATTTGCCGTCGCGCCGCCTCTACCGCCGCGCGTGCGCCGCGCAGCCGCACCGCCAGCACTCCGCCGTGCCAGCAACTGGCGTTGATCGGCAGCGGCTGGCCGCACCAGCGGTTCATTTGCTGGCGCGCGCTGGTCTCAGGCAGCTCGAACAGCAACGTGGCGTCGGCCGGCGGGATGGGCAGCACCTTCAGGCTGACCTGCACCAGCACGCCCAGCGTCCCCATGGCTCCGACCATCAGGCGGCTGACATCGTAGCCGGCGACGTTTTTCATGACCTGGCCGCCAAAATTCAGCCATTGACCGCGCCCGTTGATGATTTGCACTCCGAGCACGAAATCGCGCACTGCGCCTACGCTGGCGCGCGCCGGACCTGAGATGCCCGCCGCCACCATGCCGCCTACCGTCGTGCTGTAGGTAAAGTACGGCGGATCGAACGGTAAATACTGGCCGTGCGCCGCCAACGCCTCGGCCAGATCGCGCACCCGCGTACCCGCCAGCGCCGTCACTACCAGTTCGCTGGGTTCATAAGCGACCAGGCCGGTGAGCAAGCGCATGTCCAGCAACTCGCCTTCGCCGTGCAGTCGCTGACCGTAAAAATCCTTGGTTCCGCCGCCGCGGATGCGCAAGCCCCGCTTTTTTTCCGCCGCGCCACGCACCCGCTCGGCCAGCGCCTGAATAGTGGCCGCAGTGGCCGTTGGGGGCGTATCGAGGATGGAAGCCATGAGGAGCCGATGGTAACCGGATCGGCATTGAAATGGAAACGGGGGAAGCGGTCAAGGCAACGCTGAATACGTCTGCGCCAGCCGCGAGGGAATTATTCAGCGTTGCTTTAATTTTTCGGCGGCGCGGTATCGGCGAAACTCGGACGCTTTATCAGTCGGTCATCGAGCAGAGGGGCAAGATTGGCGTGGCGCGCGCGCCAATCAAGGTCGGGAAAGCGAAAGTCCAGCCATGCCAACGCGCAGCCGATGGCGATGTCGGCCAGCGTCAGATGCGGCCCGGCCAAGCACCAGGGTTTGTCGGCCAAGCCCCGGCTCATGGCGGCGAGCGCGGCATCCACCTTGCCCATCTGGCGGTCGATCCACGCCTGACTGCGCTCGCTGGGCAGACGGTCGGCCCAAGTCTCTTCGTTGCGCGCCAGAATGGCCGCGTCCAGCAAGCCATCGGCCAATGCCTCCCAAGTTTTGACTTCGAGGCGCGAGCGGCCCGCTGGCGGGATCAGCTTGCCCACCGGCGAGAGGGTGTCCAGATATTCGACGATGACGCGCGAATCAAACACCGCCTCCGCGCCGTCGAGCACCAGGCATGGCACTTTACCCAAGGGATTGATGGCCGGCACCCGAGTCTCGTCAGCCCAGGGATTGTCGGCGACGAACTGGCAATCAAGTTTTTTCTCCGCCAGCACGACACGCACCTTACGCACGAAAGGGCTGGTCAGGGAACCGATCAATTGCATGGGCATGGGGGAAAACGATCAAGAAAAATAGCCAGAGTTATTTTAGAGGTTGGCACCGCATTGTGTGTGGCCTAGGGCTGGCTACTCTTGACCTACTTCAAGCCGTATATGGGCGGTCGCGCCGATGCCACGCCTTCTACAATTTCCGGCCATGACTTTGACCACTCTTTCCGCTCTGTCGCCCCTGGATGGCCGCTATGCCGCCAAGCTCGCCGCCCTGCGCCTCATCATGAGCGAGCATGGCTATATGCAGCGCCGCGTGCAGGTGGAGGTGACATGGTTGATCGCCCTATCGGACGCCGGTTTTACACAGTTCCAGCCACTGCCGGGCGATACGCGCGCTTGGCTGCGGAGTCTGGTCAACCAGTTCAGCGAGGCCGACGGACTAGCCATCAAGGACATCGAAAAGACCACCAACCACGACGTAAAGGCGGTCGAATACTGGATCCGGCAGCGTTTGGAGGGCCGCGCGGAACTGCAAGCCGCTGCCGAATTTGTGCACTTTGCCTGCACCAGCGAGGACATCAACAACACCAGCCACGCCCTGCAACTGAAAGCCGCGCGTGAAGCCGTGCTGCTGCCCGCACTGGACGCGGTGATCGCGCATTTGAGGGGTTTGGCCCACGCCCACGCCGCCGTGCCGATGATGAGCCGCACCCACGGCCAAACCGCCAGCCCGACCACGGTAGGCAAGGAAATCGCCAACGTGACGGTGCGTCTGGCGCGCGCGCGGTCGGCCATCGCCGGCGTGCCGCTGATGGCCAAGATGAATGGCGCGGTCGGCAACTACAACGCGCATCTGGCGGCATGGCCCGATTTCGATTGGGAAGTCTTCGCGCGCCGGGTGGTGGAATCGCCCGAACCCAAGGGGTTGGGCCTGACTTTTCAGCCCTACAGCATCCAGATCGAACCGCACGATTACATGGCCGAATTGTTCGACGCCGTGGCACGCGCCAATACCATCCTGATCGATTTGGCGCGCGACCTGTGGGGCTATATCAGCCTGGGCTACTTCCGGCAAAAACTCAAGGCTGGCGAAATCGGCTCCTCAACCATGCCGCACAAGGTCAACCCGATTGACTTCGAGAATGCCGAGGGCAATCTGGGTCTTGCGAACGCGCTGCTGCGGCATCTGGCGGAAAAGCTGCCCATCAGCCGCTGGCAGCGCGATTTGACCGACTCCACCGTGTTGCGCAACATGGGTGTGGCGCTGGGCTATGCGACGCTGGCGTATCAGTCGCTGCTGGCGGGGCTGAACAAGCTGGAAATCGACCGCGCGTGCCTGGCTGCCGATCTGGACGCGGCGTGGGAAGTGCTCGCCGAGCCGATCCAGACCGTAATGCGCCGCTACGGCATTCCCGGCGCCTACGAAAAACTCAAGGCTGCCACGCGCGGCCAAGCCGTCACGCGCGAGGCACTGCACGCGCTGATTGCAGCGCTGGACATTCCCGCCGACGAAAAAAACCGCCTGCTCGCTCTTACGCCCGCGGCTTACATCGGCAAGGCGGCTGAACTGGCGGGGCGGGTGTAGCGCGCGCCAGCGCCGTTTTAGGTTTATTTATCCACGAACGCCCGCTCGATCACGTAATCGCCCGGCTCGGTGGTGCTGCCTTCGGAAAAGCCCATGCCGTTGAGAATGGCTCGCGTGTCGGCCAACAGGCCGGGGCTGCCACAGAGCATCACCCGGTCTTCTTGCGGATTCAAGGGGGGCAGGCCCAGATCGTCAGTCAGCTTGTGGCTGGTCATCAAGTCGGTCAACCGTCCCTGATGCGGGAACGGTTCGCGCGTCACGGTCGGGTAGTACTTGAGCTGCGCGCGTACCAATTCGCCGAGAAATTCGTGCTGTGGCAGATCGTAGGTGAGGTACTCGTGATAAGCCAGCTCGCTGACCAGCCGCACGCCGTGCGCGAGGATGACGGTCTCAAATTTTTCGTAAGTGGCCGGGTCGCGGATGATGCTCATGAACGGTGCCAGCCCCGTGCCGGTGCACAGCAGATACAAGCGCTTGCCCGGCAGCAGGTAGTCAATCAGCAGTGTGCCGGTGGGCTTGCGGCCTACCAGGATGTGATCGCCCGGCAGGATATGTTGCAGGCGGCTGGTCAGCGGCCCGTCCTGCACCTTGATACTCAAAAACTCCAAGTGCTCTTCGTAATTGGCACTGACGATGGAGTAGGCGCGCAGCAGGGGCTTGTCTTCGACCATCAGGCCGATCATGGTGAAGTGTCCGTTGGAAAAGCGCAGCGCCTGATCGCGCGTGGTGGTGAAAGAGAAAAGCCGGTCGGTCCAGTGGTGGACGGTAAGCACGCGTTCTTCGTGATGAGCCATAACTATGGTTGCGAAAGTTTTAACAATCGGTAAAAAAGGCTCTATTGTCTTGCATGGTCTTGACCAGAGCCTGTGCTGGTGTGCTGTATCGCAAATACCCGAACATGAAATCGCCTCACAAGTCAGGCTGCGTCAGCCGCCAGCCGCGAGGGACTCGTTCACCATTGCCTAAAACCGCCGGATGACCAGGCAAGCTCGAAACGGTTGGCGAGAGCCTGTGAGTCAAGCTCCCGGTATTTGTTTCGGACGATAGCGCGCCACGCGCGCCGAGGCTGAAAGGATGTGCCGCCGCACGTTTCCGCGCGCCTTGTACCACTGCGGCGTGGCACCGCGTTTAACGCGCCAGTTCTTGCGCGGCGAGCGGTACGGTGGCGGCACAGGCTTGGTTGTTCCGAAGGCAATTACACCGTCGTTGCCGGAACCATCGGCGCTGCCGTTGGCGCCTGATAGCGTGGAGCCGACGTCGCGCACTTCCTGTTCGAAGCGGGACCCCGCCTGGCGAAAGCTGTGTTCGACTTCGCGCCCGGTTTGCTCGACGGCATTTTTCATACCTTTGAGGGCATCGACATCCATGGCGCGGTTGACCTCCGCCTTAACCTCGTTGACGTAGCGTTGCGCGCGCCCCAGCAGCGTGCCGACGGTACGCGCCACGCGCGGCAGCTTTTCCGGGCCGATCACGATGAGGGCGACGGCGCCAATCAGCGCCATCTTGGAAAGATCGAAGTCGAGCATGGAACGGTTACCCGGTCGCCTGTGTCATGCGGCGTGGGGACCGGTCAGGATTTTTCCGTGGCTTGCACGTCTATGGTGTCTCGGTCCGCGGTCGTGGTGTTGGTGACCTGTGCGGGCGGCTGGGCAGGACTTGCATCGCTTTCCGTCGAACCGTCATGCATACCGTCCTTGAAACCCTTAACTGCTTGACCCAAGTCCTGTCCCATGTTCTTGAGCTTTTTGGTGCCGAAGATCATGACCACGATCAGCAGAACGATCAGCCAGTGCCAAATGGAAAACGAACCCATGTGATGCTCCTCTAGCCCGCGCGTATCAAGGGGCGCGGGCAAATAATCTTATTCTAGGGCTTCCCGCTTATGGCGTTGGCCCATCGGCCCAGTGCCACGGGCGCGGACCGCCGAGGATATGCACGTGCAAGTGGTCCACCTCCTGCCCGCCGATCCGGCCCGTGTTGATGACAATGCGCCAGCCGCC
>JAIRRE010000270.1 GCA_031256125.1 Burkholderiaceae bacterium | reverse complement strand
CGCATCGACATGAGCGAGTTCATGGAAAAGCACAGCGTGGCGCGGCTGATCGGCGCGCCGCCGGGCTACGTGGGCTACGAGGAGGGCGGCTACCTGACCGAGGCGGTGCGTCGCAAGCCCTACAGCGTGATCCTGCTCGACGAGGTGGAGAAAGCGCACCCGGACGTGTTCAACGTGCTGCTGCAAGTGCTCGACGACGGGCGCCTGACCGATGGGCAGGGCCGCACGGTGGACTTCAAAAACACGGTGGTCATCATGACCAGCAACATCGGCTCGCCGATGATCCAGAGCATGTCCGGCCAACCCTACGAGGCGGTCAAGGACGCCGTGTTCGAGGAACTCAAAAACCACTTCCGGCCCGAATTCCTGAACCGCATCGACGAGATCGTGGTGTTCCACGGCCTATCGGCGGACCAGATCGGCGCGATTGCCAAGATTCAACTGGAAACGCTGATGCAGCGCCTCTCGAAGATGGATTTGACGCTCGAAGTCAGCGACCGGGCGCTGGCGGAACTGGCCAAGGTTGGCTTCGATCCGGTATTCGGCGCGCGGCCCCTGAAGCGGGCGATTCAGCAGCGCATCGAAAACCCGCTCTCGCGCCTGCTGCTGGAAGGCAAATTTCCGCCCAAGTCGGCGATCAAAGTCTCCGTTGATCCGATCAAAGAGCCGGGGGTGTTCCGGTTCGAGGCGGGGGTGTGATTTGAGGTGGGGATGTGATTATTCCCGCGTCCTTACTGACACTGCACCAACCAGAGTGATGCCGTGCGAACTTTTTAGCGTGCGTTCCAAAACCGCAGGCTGGGATGAAGCGCAGCACAATCCCAGCAACTGCGTACCATCCTTGCCGTCATAAGCTACAAAGCTTATGGGTAAAGGATAGGCAGCTATTTAATTTGTAGCTTTTGAATGTTAGGTTTCGCAGGATCAACCTAAACTACGCGGGCTAGGGATGCTCTGCACAAGTCGCCGCGCCGCGTGCGTCTGCGGACTCGGGCGATCTGCTGCGTTGCAAACCCTCGCCATAGCTACGGCTACGGCTGCGGTTTGTGCCTTGCATCCCATCCCGATCCGCAGCGCCCGCTTGCCGCTCGACTTATGCAGAGCATTTCTAGTTTTTGAACATATTCAAAATCCGGTCGCGTTCGCCCGAATCAGGGGCGGAGGCGGGTGTGGCCGGTGCGGCGGGTGCGTCCGCGCTGTTCAGGTAGGTAATGCCGCTGCCGTGGGCGTTTTCGTCGTAATACCAGTCGCTATTGACCTGCGTCACGCCAGCGGGGGGCGCCAGCGGGGCGACTGGTACGCCTTTCAAGGCGGTTTGCATGAAGTCGATCCAGACCGGCAAGCTCAGGCCGCCGCCGGTTTCGCGCACGCCCAGGCTGCGCGGGGTGTCGTAGCCCATCCACACGATGGTCGTCAGTGTGGGCTGAAAGCCCGCAAACCAGGCATCCATGGCGTCGTTGGTGGTGCCGGTCTTGCCGTACAGGTCGGGGCGCTGCAAGGTGGCCTGTGCGCGGGCGCCGGTACCGCTGCGGGTGACTTCGTTCAACAGCGTGTCCATGATGAAAGCGTTGCGCGCGCTGATGGCGCGGGTGGCCTCGGCAGGCGGCGTGGGCTGGCTATCGAGCAGCACCTTGCCGCTTTGGTCGGTGATGCGCTCGATCAGCATCGGGTTGACCCGGTAGCCGCCATTGGCAAAGGCCGAGTAGGCGGCGGCCATTTGCATCGGCGTGACCGAACCGGCGCCCAGCGCCATTGTCAAGTAGGCCGGGTGGCGGGCGGCGTCAAAGCCAAAGCGCGTGATCCACTGCTGCGCATATTGCGGCGTGATGGCTTGCAGCACCCGGATCGAGACCAGATTCTTGGATTCGGCCAGCGCGCGCTTGAGCGACATCGGGCCTTCAAACGTACCCTCGTAGTCCTTGGGTTCCCAGGCTTGGCCGCCATTGGTTGCGGCGTCGAAATACAGCGGCGCGTCATCGACCACGGAGGCGGGCGAGAAGCCTTTTTCCAGCGCCGCCGAATAGATGAACGGTTTGAAGCTCGATCCCGGCTGGCGCCAGGCTTGCGTGACGTGGTTGAATTTGTTCAAGTTGAAATCGAAACCGCCGGCCAGCGCCTTGATGGTGCCATTGCGCGGGTCCAGCGCCACCAATGCGCCTTGCACCTGCGGCAGTTGCGTGACGCGCCATTGCGGTTGGCCTCCCTTTTTGGGTGTGATTTTGACGATGCGCACCACCGCTCCGGGCCGAATGCGAATCGCTGGCAGGGCTTTTGCCGAAAGACCGCTTTGCACGGGTTTGAGGCCATCGCCGGTAATGTCAATGAGATCGCCGTCTGGACGCTGCACGGTGACTTTGCTCGGGCTGGCGTTGATGACCACGGCGGCCAGCAGATTGCCCGAATCGGGGTGATCGTCCAGCGCGTCGTCGATGGCGTCGTCCAGATCATCGGGGTTCTGGGGCAGAGCGATGAACTGCTCCGGGCCGCGGTAGGGCCGATGACTTTCGTAATCGATGATGCCCCGGCGCAACGCCTGGTCGGCGGCGCTTTGGTCGGCGGCCACCAGTGTGGTGTAAACGTTCAGGCCCCGGGTGTAGGCCTCCTCGCCGTATTGCGCGAGCATCATTTGGCGCACCATCTCGGCGGCGTAGGCGGCCCGCACGTCGAAGGCGTCGCCAGAGGCGCGCACTTTGAGCGGCTCGGCCTTGGCTTGCTGGGCTTGCTCCGGCGTGATATAGCCCAGATCCGCCATGCGGTCGATGATGTAGAGCTGACGCGCGCGCGCGCGCTCCGGGTTGACCAGCGGGTTGTTGCCCGAAGGCGATTTGGGCAGGCCGGCGAGCATCGCCGCCTGGGCGATGGTGATGTTCTTGAGCGGCGTGCCGAAATACGCCTCCGAGGCGGCGGCAAAGCCGTAGGCGCGGTTGCCCAGATAGATCTGGTTCATGTAGATGCCCAGAATCTGATCCTTGGTTAATTCGTGTTCGAGTTTGAACGTGAGCAGCGCTTCGTAGGCCTTGCGCGTGAAAGTTTTTTCCTTGGTCAGATATATGTTGCGCGCCACCTGCATGGTGATGGTGGAGGCGCCTTGACTGAATGGGTGCCGGATGTCGGCCAGCGCCGCGCGCGCTATACCCAGGTAGTCGATGCCGTGATGCTGGTAGAAGCGCGCGTCCTCGGTGGCCAGCACCGCGTTAATCATGATTTTGGGAATGTTCTTGACCGGCGTGAGGTTGCGACGCTCCTGGCCAAACTCGCCGATCAGCTTGCCTTCGGACGTATAGACGCGCAGCGGCAGCTTGGGCTGGTAATCGGCTAGCGCGGAAACATCGGGCAGATTCGGGTAGGCCAGCGCCAGCGCCAGCGCGCCGATGATGACGACGCACAGCGCCAGCGCCGCCGCCAAGCCGATCAGCCAAGCCACGATGCGAACCGCCCAGCCCAGCGCACTGCGGCGTGGTGCGTGAGAAGGGTCTGCGACGCGAAAGGGCATGAAGGACATACAGGTTGCTACAAGAGGTCGAAACCGAAGGCGGCATTGTGGCGCATCCTGACCGTTGACCTGGCGCGGGCCGTTGGATGCCCACGCCACGGCTGGACTCACCGGCCAATCACTCAGCGATCAAAAACAAGGCCTTGACAGTCATAGTGCTACACTGTTACTATTTGTAGCAAGAGAACATGTTACTAATTATGGCAAACGTTACCGAAATTTCTAGTGTCGATGGGGTTCGATTTTGGGGCGTATGTCATTGATTTTTAACGACATTTTAAGTACACTCAATCCAGCGTTCCCGCGTGCGCTGCTAATGCTTAGCCACTGGGATCGACGGAAGATCATCTTACAACATTGTGGGATTTGACCTTGGAAATCGGTTCTTTGTTTAGTCGCAAGCCGGCGCCGCTTATTGGATTGGACATCAGTTCTTCAAGCGCCAAACTGGTCGAACTGGGGCGGACTGGCGATGGAACGCTGGTACTCGAACGCTGCGGCATTGTGCCCCTGGAAGCCGGCTGGATCAATGAAGGCAATATCGAGCGATTCGACGACGTAGTGGCGGCGGTGCGGCGCCTGGTATCGGGTAGCGGTTCCCGCGCCAAGCACGCCGCCCTGGCATTGCCCGCGTCCATGGTGATTACCAAAAAGATTCTCCTGCCGGCAGGGTTGAGCGCGCGGGAAATGGAAATGCAGGTCCAAGCCGAGGCCAATCAGTACATTCCATTTTCACTCGATGAAGTCAATCTCGATTTTTACGTTATTGGGCCAAGCGCTGATTCGGCGGACGACTTGGAGGTCATGATCGCCGCTTCGCGCAAGGAAAAAGTGGAAGATTGCCAAGGTTTGGCCGAAGCGGCGGGCTTGACCGCAACCGTGGTGGATGTTGATTCCAACGCCTCGCGGCTGGCGGCGCAGCGGGTTATCCGGCTGTTCCCTTATGGCGGCGGGGACGATGCTTTGGTGGCTTTATGCGAGATTGGTTCTGCCAGTTCCACCATGCAAGTATTGCGGGGCGACGACGTACTTTATGAGCGCGACCAGAATTTCGGCGGCGCGCAGCTTACGCAAATGATTGCCCGACAGTACGGTTTTACGCGAGAAGAAGCCGAACTCAAAAAGCGCGCCGGAGAATTGCCGAACGATTATTCGGAGGAGGTGCTCTTGCCTTTCGTCAATTCATTGGCGCAGGAAATCGAAAAGGCGCTCAAACTCTTTTTCACCAGCACCCCCAACAACCGGGTGGACAGCATCTTGCTGGCGGGGGGGGCGGCGGGGCTGCACGGTTTACCCGAAACCATTACCCACTACACCTCATTTCCCTGCCGCGTCGTCGATCCGTTTGAAGGTATGGTTATTGGCCCGGGCGTGCGGGAGCAAAAATTGTTGCACGAAGCGCCATCGTACCTCACCGCTTGCGGCTTAGCCATGCGGAGGTTTCTGCCGTGATTTTGATAAACCTGCTCCCGCATCGGGAATTGGCGCGCAAACGCGCCAAAAGTAACTATAACGCCATGCTCCTGCTGGCCGCCGTGGCAGGCGCAATCATTGCAGGGATTATCTACCTGGGCTATGAAACCGCCATTGTCGAGCAGCAATCGCGCGATGCCTATTTGAAGGCTGCCAATGCCAGACTCGACAGCGAGATTAAGGAAATAACTTCGCTGCAAAGCGAAATCTCCGCCCTCAAGGCCCGGCAAGAGGCGGTCGAAAGTCTGCAAGCCAATCGCAATTTGCCAGTGCATTTGCTCAACGATGCGGTCAGTAGCCTGCCTGCGGGCCTTTACCTTAACAGCCTCAAGCAGGACGATCAAAACGTTCTACTCTCAGGCGTGGCGCAATCGCAGGAACGGGTATCGGAACTGCTGCGCAATCTCGCCAACAACAGCCAATGGCTGATCAACCCAGAACTGGTCGAAATTCAGGCCAGCCAATTGGCCCTTACCCCGCACGATCAGCGTCAGGTCTACAACTTTACGGTGCGGACGGTATTACCCGGTTCCAGTAGCGCGGCGTCGGCTGCGCAGCGAGGGCGGGGAGCCGCCAAAACAAAAAGCGGGACATAATTATCATGGCGACAAAATCAAAAAAATCCTCCGCCAATATTGATTTTTCGGCGTTGACGCGGCGGCTCAATGCCCAATTTCAGGGCTTGGACCCCAGCGATCCATCCTCCTGGCCCGCCATACCGCGTTATGCGCTGTTACTGGTGGTGGCCGTGGCCGTGCTGACTTTGTTGTGGTTCTTTGCATTGGGCGGCCCGCGTAATGACCTCGATTCAGCGCGCGCTGAGGAAGTCAAGCTGCGCGGCGAATACACCAGCAAATCGGAACAAGCCGCGACGCTGGGCGCGCTCAACGAGCAAAAGAAACAGGTGACCCAGTATGTCGAGACGCTGGAAAAGCAACTGCCCGCCAAAAACGAGATGGACGCCCTGCTGTCGGACATTAACCAGGCTGGATTGAGCCGTGGCTTGCAATTTGAATTATTCAAACCCAATGCCGTAGTCCTTAAGGATTATTACGCCGAACTGCCTATTTCGATCAAAATCAAGGGCTATTATCACGAGATCGGCGCTTTTGCCGCCGATGTGGCCAGTTTCTCCCGCATCGTGACGCTCAGTGACATCAACTTGGCGCCAGCGGCGGATAAGGATAAGTCGCATCCGGGGCAGTTAACCTTGACCGCAACAGCGCGTACCTACCGGTATCTGGACCCGGAGGAGGTTGAGGCCCAGCGCAAGGCAACTGCGAAAAAGGGCCACAAAAAATGACGCCGATTCAAAAACACCCCTATTCGAGTAAATCCAGCGCAAGGCTGGCTTTGCCGGTCGTGGCGCTGTTCCTTTGTTTTTTGGCTGGCTGTTCGTCCAGGCATCAAGATATACAACAATGGATGGATCAGCAACAGCGAGCCACTTCGCACCGCGTTGCGCCTATCCCGGAGCCTACGCCGTTCGTTCCGGCGGCTTACACGCAAGCCCAGGCGGTTGATCCGTTCGGGATGGATCGGCTGACACAAGCCTTGCGTAGCCAGAAATCGGGCAATGATGCCCTGTTGCAGGTGGAACTCAACCGGCGCAAGGAACCGCTGGAGGCTTTTACGCTGGGCAGCATGGCTATGGTGGGGAGTATCAAGCAAAAGGGGCGTGAGGTAGCTTTGATAAAAGCCAATAACCTGATTTATCAGATTCAGGTGGGTAACTACCTGGGACAGGATTATGGCAAGGTAATCAAAATCACAGAAAATCAAATCGACCTGCGCGAAATCGTCCAGGACGGGTCTGGCGAATGGATCGAGCGCAACGCAACGCTGCAATTGCAGGAATCGCAGGGGAAATCACGATGAATATTCGAATCAAGCTGGCAAAACAAACTCTCCGCGCCATTCGCTGCGCTGTGGTCGCGGGCTGTGGCTGGGGCATGGCCGGTATTTTGGCGGGTATTTTCGGTGTCGCCACGGCAGCTTCGGCGCAGGCGGTAAATGCGACGGCGCATATCCAGTCGATTACGGGCTCGGTGCAAGGCGGTATCGAAATGGTCAAAATCGACTTCGATCAACCGCCTGCGGCTATTCCGGCGGGTTT
>JAIRRE010000200.1 GCA_031256125.1 Burkholderiaceae bacterium | reverse complement strand
GACCTGCGCCTGGTGGCCGGATCGCGCAACGCGGGCCGTTTGCGCTGGAACACGCCCGCGCCCGAAGACATCGCCCCCGACGCGTGGCAACAGGCCATGACGGCGATTGCCGAGGAGCTGGAACACACCCGCGCGGGCCTGGACAGCGTGAGCGAACTGGCGCCCGATTTCGCGCGGCTGGCGGCGCGCGCGCAGGCGTTGGCCGACACCGTGCGCGCCTTTATGCAGCCCGCCGCGCCCGACACCGTGCGCTGGCTGGATGTCGCCGGCACGCTGCGCCTGACCGAATCGCCGCTGGACATCGCCGACATGGTGCGCACGCGACTGCTGGGGCACGGCCAGCCTGAAAACCAAGAAGACAAACGCACCCCTGCGGGGGATGAAGCAGCAGAAATTCCTTGTCGCTCCTGGATATTCGTTTCCGCCACGCTCGGCGATGATGAACGCCTGAGCTGGTTTACCGAACCGTGCGGTCTGGAAGCCGCGCGCATCCTGCGCATCGGCAGCCCGTTCGACTATGCGCGGCAGGCGGCGCTGTATGTGCCGCCGGACATCGTGCGGCCCAGCGACCCGGCCCATAGCGCTCAAGTGGCCCGGTTGGCAAGCGATGCGGCGGCGCAACTGGGGGGGCGCACGCTGATTCTGACCACCACGCTGCGCGCGCTGCGCGCCATCGGCGACTTGCTGACCGAACGTTTGGGCGCCACGCTGGACGTGCTGGTGCAAGGGCAACTGCCCAAGCGTGTCATTCTGGAACGCTTCCTGCAAGGCGGCGCGGATGGCGGGCGTGGCTGCGTACTGGTCGCTTCCGGCAGCTTTTGGCAAGGCGTGGACGTGCCCGGCGATGCGCTGCAATTGGTCGTGATCGACAAACTGCCCTTCCCGCCGCCAGGCGATCCGCTGGTCGATGCGCGCAGCCGTCGGCTGCAAGCGCAGGGCCGAAGCCCGTTCGCCGATTTTTCATTGCCGGAAGCCGCTGTCGCCTTGAAGCAAGGGGCTGGCCGCCTGATCCGCCGCGAAACCGACCGGGGCATCATCGTGATCTGCGACACGCGCCTGACCACCATGAGCTACGGCCGTCGCCTATTGGCAGCACTGCCGCCGATGCGGCGGTTGGCCGATGCGCCGGCATTTGAAGCAGCCTTGGCCGAGTTGGCGCAAATACCTGTGGGCAGCGATTCTTGAGGAAAGCGGCTAGGAAGAAGAGTATTAACCGCCCAACCGCGCCAGCAGCGCGGAGGTAGAGTCATCGAAGTCCCCCGCGCCAGGCTGTCCCCATTGCGCCTCGATGGCGCGGGCGATGGTTTTGCCCAATTCGACGCCCCATTGGTCGAAGCTGTCGATGCCCCACAGCGATCCGGCGACGAAGGTGCGGTGTTCATAAAGCGCCAGCAGCGCGCCCAGGGTTTGCGGATCGAGGCGTTCAAGCAGCAAAAAAGTGCTGGGGCGGTTACCCGGAAATTGCCGCGCCGGGTCGGCATGATCCGCGCCGACCATCAGTGCGCGCGCCTGTGCCAGCGCGTGGGCCAAGAGCTGGCGGTGCTGACTTGCCAGCGGATGCCCGGCTTCGCGCACAGCAATGAATTCGACCGGAACGGTCTGCGTGCCCTGGTGCAGCATTTGAAAAAAGGTATGCTGACTGTTGCTGCCCTCCGCGCCCCAGATCACCGGCGCAGTGTGAGCGGGTACGGCGCGCCCGTGCGAATCTACGCGCTTGCCGTTGCTTTCCATTTCCAGTTGCTGCCACCACGCGGGCAGCAGCCGCAGGCCGTGGCGATAGGGCACCAGGCACCGGCTGGCAAACCCCAGAAAGTCACGCTGCCATACATCCAGCAACGCCAGTTGCAGCGGCAGATTGGTCGCTATCGGCGCAGTAGCAAAGTGCCGGTCCATGGTGCGCGCGCCCGCCAGCAGCGCGCGAAAGCCCGCCGCGCCGATGGCGATGGCCACGGGCAGACCGATAGCCGACCACAGCGAATAACGCCCGCCCACGCCTTCGGCCATCGAAAAGCAGCGCGTAATGCCCAGTTGCGCGGCGACATCGGGCCGCGCGGTGAGGGCCACGAAATGGCCGGCCACGTCCACTCCGTCGCCAGCGCCGAACCAGTCCAGCGCGGCGCGCGCATTGGCCAGCGTTTCGGCGGTGCCGAAACTCTTGGAGGCAACGATGAACAACGTGCGTTCAGGCTGCAAACCGCGCAGCGCCGACAGCAGGTCGTGCGCATCCATATTGGCCACGAAATGGAGGCGCGGCGCACTGGCTGACACGTGCTCGGTCAGCGCCTGCACCGCCAGACGCGGACCGAGATCGGAGCCGCCGATGCCGATGTGCACCACGTCGGTAATGTTGGCATCGGCCCGCACTTGCTCCGCAAATGAGAGCAGCGCATCCAGTTCCTGTAATATTTTCAGGTGCTCGTCACGCAATCCATCGGGAACGTTCGGATCATTTTGCGGCGCGCGCAGCAACGGATGCAAAGCAGGCCGCTGTTCCGTGACATTGACCGGCTCACCCGCCAGCAGCGCGTCGCGGTGTGCCTCCACGCCGCATTCGCGCGCCAGTTGCCCCAGCAGTTGACGGGCATTGCGGTCGATCAGGTTTTTGGAAAGATCGGCGAAAACATACGGCGCTTGCAGGCTGAAATCCGGCGCGCGGCGCGGGTCTTGCGCGAAGGCAGCGCGCAAATCGAACGCCCCGGCATTCGCCGAAAAATGCTGTTCGTAATGCGCCCGCAACAGCGCCCAGGCGGGCGCTTGATCGCAGCGTGGACGGTTCTGCCAGTTCAAGATCAGGCTACCCGCATCAAGGCTTCAAGCTTTTCGGTGTCGGCGACGAAAGCGCGAATACCTTCCGCCAGCTTTTCGGTCGCCATCGCGTCCTGGTTGAGCGCAAAGCGAAACGCCGGTTCGTCATACTGCACGGCAGGCAAGTCCATGGTGCGCGCCATGTCCGGGTCAAGCGCTCTCGAAATCGGAGCATCCGCAGTGACATCGCGCGCCGCCAATTGCGCCAGCAGTTCCGGGCTGATGGTCAGCAAGTCGCAGCCCGCCAACGCCAGAATCTGCCCGGTGTTGCGAAAGCTCGCGCCCATCACCTCGGTGGCGATGCCGTGGCGTTTGAAGTAATGGTAGATGTGCGCCACCGACCGCACGCCGGGGTCTTGCGCGCCGGCGCTGGCCGCTTCGTCCCACGCCGCGCCCGCCTTGGCTTTGTACCAGTCGTAAATGCGGCCAACGAATGGCGAAATCAGTCGCACCTTGGCCTGCCCGCACGCCAGCGCCTGGCAGAACGAAAACAGCAGCGTCAGGTTGCAGTGGATGCCGCGCCGCTCCAGCCGCTCGGCGGCGCGGATGCCTTCCCAGGTCGCGGCGATCTTGATAAGCACGCGATCGGAAGCGATGCCCGCCGCCTGATACAGGTCGATGATCCGCTCGGCGCGGGCATAAGTGGCATCTTCATCGAACGACAGCCGCGCATCGACTTCGGTGGAAACGCGGCCTGGAATCAGCGCCAATATCTCGCAGCCCAGCCGCACCAGCAGCCGGTCCATGATTTCCCCGGTGGGGTAGCCACGAAAGCGCGCCACGGTTTCTTGCAGCAACGGGGCGTATTCGGGGCGTTGCACGGCCTTCAAGACCAGCGATGGATTGGTGGTGGCGTCTTGCGGCTGAAATTGCGCAATCTGGCGAAAGTCGCCAGTATCGGCCACTACCGTGGTGAATTGCCGGAGGACTTGAAGCTGATTCATGGCTGCGGGATTATCCCTGCCACTGCGGGTTTTTGCACGCGCCAATCCGCCCGCACGCACACGCCGCGCGTGCGCAGCGGGCCGGCCAACGCCAACACCGCCCGGTCGCGTGACAACAAGGTGGCGCGATGCGCGACTGCCAGGTCGATAAAAGGCTGGTCGTCCGGGTCGCGGCAACGCACCGGGCACGCGGGCGGGTCAGCCTGCAATTGAGCGTAGTGATCGAATGCCGCCAGGGTTTGTTGCACGGCGCATTCGGGCGTTTGTCCTGCCGCCGCGGCACGCTGGTCCAGAAACGCCATGATGCGGGGATACGCCAGCACGCGCGTCAATTCCGCGCGCATGGCGGCGCTGGCCAGCCAAACTGCCCTCCCCGCCTCGATTTCCGCCCTCAAGGCCGCCGCGTGCCGATCGCCAAACGCCCACAGGTCAAGCACCCAGTGCGTGTCGATGACCAGGGAGGGTGCTGTTTCGGGCATGTGCTGCGTTTGGCAGCCAGGCTGGAGAAGCATCACGGCAATAGAGGCAGCCCCAATTCTTTCAAAAATGAATTGTGCTTGTCCTTCGCCTGGGCAATCTTTTGCTCGATGTCCAACAGCCGTTGGTGCGTGGCGGCCAGGTCCACTTCTTCCTCCGCCAGCGCCGTGCTCACATAGCGCGAGATATTCAGGTTGAAATCGTTGCGCCCGATCTCCTCCATGTTAACCCGCCGCGAGTAGCGCGCCTCTTCCTTGCGGTACTGGTAAGTGTCGATAATTTTGTTGATGTGATCGGGCAGAAGCTGGTTTTGCCGCTTGCCCTTCTCGAAGTGTTCGGCGGCATTGATGAACAGCACGTCGTCCGGCTTCTTGCATTTCTTCAAAACGAGGATGCAGACCGGAATTCCCGTCGAATAAAACAGGTTGGCCGGCAGGCCGATCACCGTGTCGATGTTGCCGTCTTCCAGCAGCTTGCGGCGGATGCGTTCTTCCGCGCCGCCACGGAACAGCACGCCATGCGGCAGGATGATCGCCATCACGCCATCGTCCTTCAGGTAGTGCAGCCCGTGCAGCAAAAAGGCAAAGTCCGCCGCGCTCTTGGGCGCCAGACCGTGGTTCTTGAAGCGCATGTCTTCGCTCATCGCTTCATTCGGCTCCCAGCGGTAGCTGAAGGGCGGATTCGCCACCACCGCGTCGAACTTCGGCTTCTTCGCCGGGTTCATTTCGCGCAGCATGTCCCAGTCGTTGGTCAGCGTGTCGCCGTGGAAAATTTCGAATTCCGAGTCCTTCACCCCGTGCAGCAGCATATTCATGCGCGCCAGGTTGTAGGTGGTGATGTTCTTCTCCATCCCGAAAATCTTGCCGATGGCGCCGTCCGCCTCCTTCATGCGATGGCGCACGTTCAGCAGCAGCGAGCCAGACCCGCAGGCGAAATCGAAGATGCTGTCGAGCTTGCCGCGCTTGCCGGTTTCCGGTGCCTGACCGTCCAGCGTGACGATGGCCGACAGAATGCTGGAGATTTGCTGCGGCGTGTAAAACTCCCCCGCCTTCTTGCCTGAGCCTGCCGCGAACTGCCCGATCAGGTATTCGTAGGCATCGCCGAGGGTGTCGGTGTCGGTCGAAAACCGCGCCATGCCTTTGGCGATTTCCGAGAGGATCGAGCACAGCTTGGCATTGCGGTCGGCATAGTTGCGCCCGAGTTTTTCCGAGGCGAGGTTGATCTCCGAAAACAGCCCCTGAAAGTTGCTTTCAAAAGACTCTT
>JAIRRE010000082.1 GCA_031256125.1 Burkholderiaceae bacterium | reverse complement strand
TGCGACCGCATCCTGGTGCTGTCGTCCAACCCGGGCCGGGTCATCGCCGAAATCACGGTGCCGTTCCGGCGTCCCAGGAATCGGCTCGGCCCGGCGTTCCGCACGCTGGTGGACGACATCTACGCGCGGATGACGGAACGCGCCGCCAACGAAGCGGCCAAAAAAGGGCTGGAACTGGGCAGCCGCCTGCCACGAGTCTCGACCAACCTGATGGCGGGCCTGATCGAAATGCTCGCCGCCGCCCCCTACCACGGGCGGGCCGACATGCCGGAAATCGCCCGTTCCTTGCATCTGGAGGTGGACGATCTGTTCCCAATTGTCGAAGTGCTCCAGATATTGGGGTTTGCCGAAGTGCGCCAGGGGGACGTGTTCCTGACGCCGCAAGCGCGGGTATTCGCCGAGTTCGGCACGCAGGAGCGCAAGACCCTGTTCGCCCAGCACTTGCTCGAACACGTGCCGCTGGCCGCGCGCATTCGCAAAGTGCTTGATGAACGGCCCGGCCACCGCGCGCCGCGCATGCGCTTCGAGCAGGAGCTGGAAGATTTTCTCTCCGACGGCGCAGCCACCGAAACGCTGGATGCCGTGATCGACTGGGGCCGCTACGCCGAAATTTTTTCCTATAACGACCAAACGGAGATATTCAGTCTGGCAGACGTGGAATCTTAAGGCAACGCCGAACAGGTCTCACGCGGCTGGTGCATCCCGGATTTGGGCGTTTCGCGCTGGGTTACAAATGCTGGCGATACCACCGGGTATCGCTGCTATGCCTCGTATCCCGCCCCAGCCCGGTCGCGCAAACTTATTCAGCGTCGCCTTATATTCTGAATAGCCGTCTTCCAAGGCCGTTGAGAATACGCTCGCAATAGGCGCGCGCATGGGTCTTGTTATGGTTTCAAATACTTCAATCAACATCTTTGGAAGGTTATCATCAGAAATGAGGATAAGACGCGATCGGATTATGTTGTGCCGAACTGCCAGAAAGTGTGTAACTAAGAGCTGGTAACGCGCCCGGACGGGCACTGATGCCGCCGGAAGCGCCCGGAGGCGATGTGGATAACCAAATCTGGCGCTATACTTTAAACCCTGTCGAGCTGTGATTTGTCCACAGGCTGAACGATCTTCCTGTCCCCTTCCAGCTGCCGAGTTCCCCATTCCGTCCCCGCCGCATGAACGAAACCGCACTGCTTGATGATGTCCCCGATTTGGCTGTTTTGGAGCCAAGTAGGAAGGCCGCCAGCGAGCGCGCCGATCTTTGGTCGAAGTGTCTGACGCGGCTGGCGCAGGCGTTGCCGCCGCAGCAGTTTTCCACTTGGATTTCGCCCTTGCAGGTACGGATAGCCCCCGATGGCGCACGGGTGACGGTGCTGGTGGCCAACCGCTTCAAGCTCGATTGGATTCGCGCCCAATACGCTGGGCGCATCGCCGCCGCCCTGGAAGAACTGCGCGGCGCGCCGGTGACGCTGGAACTGGCGCTGGCGCCCCGTACCGCGTCGGCGCCATCCGCCACCGCGTCCGCGCCGCAGGCGCGCAACCCGGCGGCGATCCCTGGCGCGGAGTTCATGGGGGTGTCCGAAAACCTGGCGTCCCATCTGACGGCCTCCGCCGAGGAGGCGCAGCCGCCCGAATCATCGGCGGCGGCCAACGCCGGCACCCGTACCCGCCTGAATGCGGCGCTGACGTTCGACAACCTGGTCGAAGGTTCGGCCAACCGCATGGCGCGGGCTGCGGCGCTGCATGTGGCCGGCGATCCGGGGCGGCTTTACAACCCGCTGTTCGTCTATGGCGGCGTGGGCTTGGGCAAGACGCACCTGATGCACGCCATTGGTAACCGGCTGTTGCAAACGCGGCCCACCGCCAAAGTGCTCTATATCCACGCCGAGCAATTCGTCTCCGACGTGGTCAAGTCCTACCAGCGCAAAACCTTCGACGAGTTCAAGGCGCGTTACCACTCGCTGGATTTGCTGCTGATCGACGACGTGCAGTTCATCGCCAACAAGGAGCGCACGCAGGAAGAGTTCTACAACGCCTTCGAAGCGCTGCTGGCCAAGCACAGCCATATCGTGATGACCAGCGACACATATCCCAAGGGCCTGACCGACATCCACGAGCGCCTGATCTCGCGCTTCGATTCGGGCCTGACAGTGGCGCTGGAGCCGCCTGAGCTGGAAATGCGGGTAGCCATTCTGATTAGCAAAGCGGCCGCCGAAGGTACCGAAATGCCTGAAGAAGTGGCTTTTTTCGTCGCCAAGAACGTGCGCTCAAACGTGCGCGAACTCGAAGGGGCGCTGCGCAAAATTTTGGCCTACGCTCGCTTCAACCAGAAAGACATTTCGATTGAACTGGCGCGCGAGGCGCTGCGCGACCTGCTGTCGATCCAGAACCGCCAGATCAGCGTGGAAAACATCCAGAAAACGGTGGCCGACTATTACAAGATCAAGACCGCCGACATGTACAGCAAAAAACGCCCGGCCTCGATCGCCCGTCCGCGCCAGATTGCCATGTATCTGGCCAAGGAGCTGACGCGCAAAAGCCTGCCCGAAATCGGCGAGCAGTTTGGCGGACGCGATCACACCACCGTACTGCACGCGGTGCGAAAGATCACAGGCGAGCGCCAGCAAAACACCGAACTCAATCAGCAGTTGCACGTGCTGGAACAGACCTTGAAGGGCTGACGGCGCCAAGAGCCGCCGGGAGCGGCATCAAAACCCGTCACAATACGATATTTGCCCGCAGCGGCATTTCCACAACATTTCTCCAATAAAAGCCAAACCCACGAGGACAAGCCCATGATCGTTCTGAAGACTACCCAGGACAAGTTGCTGACGGCGCTGCAATCGGTAGCGGGCATCATCGAGCGCCGCCACACCCTGCCCGTGTTGGCCAACGTGCTCATCAAGAAAACCGGCGGCACCGCGCAGCTCACCGGCAGCGATCTGGAAATCCAGATCCGCACCACGGCGGAACTCGGCGGCGACGCGGGCGAATTCGCCACCACCGTCGGTGCGCGCAAACTCATCGACATTCTGCGCACGCTGCCCGCCGACCAGCAGGTGAGCCTGGAATCGAAGGACGGCAAACTGATCTTGCGCGGCGGCAAAAGCAAGTTCACGCTGCAAACCCTGCCGGCGGAAGATTTCCCACTGGTGCAGGAAGCGCCCAACTTCGGCCCGGCGTTCCAGATTCCGCAAAAGACCTTGAAGCGCCTGCTCAACCAGGTGGCCTTCGCGATGGCGGTGCACGACATCCGCTATTACCTCAATGGCATCCTGTTTGTCGCCGAGGGCAAGCGCCTGTCGCTGGTGGCCACCGACGGGCACCGGCTGGCCTTTGCCGCCGCCACGCTGGACGTGGAGGTTCCCAAGCAAGAGGTGATCCTGCCGCGCAAGACGGTGATCGAATTGCAGCGCCTGCTCTCGGACGCCAGCGCGCCGGAAGGCGAAGCGCAGCCGGTCATCGAGATGCGTTTTGCCGCCAACCAGGCGCGCTTCGCCTTTGGCGCAATGGAGTTCGTCACCAAGCTGGTGGAGGGCAAGTTCCCCGACTACAACCGGGTCATTCCCAAGGGCCACCAGAACCATGTCACGCTGGGGCGCGCGCCGCTGCTGGCCAGTCTGCAACGCACGGCCATCCTGGCCAGTGAAAAATTCAAGGGCGTACGCCTGACTTTCGAAGCCAGCGCGCTGCGCATCGCCTCCAACAACGCCGAGCAGGAAGAAGCCGTTGATGAATTGGATATCGAATACAGCGGGCAGCCGGTCGAGGTAGGTTTTAATGTGACATATCTGATCGACGCGCTGGCAAACATGGATACCGAGATGGTGCGCATCGACCTGCAAGACGCCAACAGTTCGGCGCTCATCACTATTCCTGACGATGCGGACTTCAAATACGTGCTGATGCCGATGCGGATATGAACGGGAAACACGGCCTGCCCAAACCGATAGTGTTTTCCAGGCGGGTTGTGCCAGAACCCGCCGTCCGCCCCAACCCGCCGCGATTGCAATCGGCTCCGGCGGGCTGATTTTTGGGCGGCGCCACTTTCCTTTGCCTCACCACTGCACCCACATGGCCGAAGAAAACAACGACCCCTCCAACAACGTTTCTCCAAACAGCGCCGGCGGCGACTACGACGAAAGCAGCATCCAGGCGCTGGAAGGACTGGAGGCGGTGCGCAAGCGCCCGGGCATGTACATCGGCGACACCAGCGACGGCACCGGGCTGCACCATCTGGTGTTCGAGGTGGTGGACAACTCCATCGACGAGGCGCTGGCCGGTTTTTGCGATGACATCGTGGTCACCATCCACAGCGACAACTCGGTGAGCGTGGCCGACAACGGGCGCGGCATTCCCACTGGCGTCAAACTCGACGACAAGCACGAACCCAAGCGCAGCGCCGCCGAAATCGCGTTGACCGAACTGCACGCGGGCGGCAAGTTCAACCAGAACAGCTACAAGGTTTCCGGCGGCCTGCATGGCGTGGGCGTGTCGTGCGTCAATGCCCTGTCGAGCAAGTTGCGCCTGACGGTGCGGCGCGAGGGCAAGAAGTACGAACTGGAATTTGCGCGTGGTGTGGTGCAGCACCGCTTGCTCGAACAGGTCGATGGCGTGGAAGTCTCGCCCATGCGCGTGACCGGCGAAACCGACAAGCGCGGCACCGAAGTGCGCTTTCTGCCCGATACCGAAATCTTTCACGAAAACGGCGACTTTCACTACGACATCCTGGCCAAGCGCCTGCGCGAGCTTTCGTTTTTGAACAACGGCGTGCGCATCCGGCTGGTCGATGAGCGCAGCGGCAAGCAGGACGACTTCGCGGGCAGCGGCGGCGTCAAGGGGTTCGTCGATTTCATCAACCACGGCAAGCGCGCGCTGCACCCCAATGCCTTTTACGCCAGCGGATCGCGCCCGGCAGAAACCTACGGCGGCATTCCCGGCACCGAGATCGGCGTGGAAGTGGCCATGCAGTGGAACGACGGCTACAACGAGCAGGTGCTGTGCTTTACCAACAACATCCCGCAGCGCGACGGCGGTACGCACCTGACGGGCCTGCGCGCGGCCATGACGCGCGTTATTGGCAAATACATCGAGGCGCACGATTTGGCCAAAAAAGCCAAGGTCGAAGTGGCGGGCGACGATATGCGCGAAGGTCTGACCTGCGTGCTTAGCGTGAAAGTGCCCGAACCCAAGTTCAGCAGCCAGACCAAGGACAAGCTGGTCAGCAGCGAAGTGCGCGCGCCGGTGGAAGACATCGTGGCCAAAACGCTGACGGATTTTCTGGAAGAGCGCCCGAACGACGCCAAGATTCTTTGCGGCAAGATTGTCGATGCCGCGCGCGCCCGCGAGGCCGCGCGCAAGGCGCGTGAAATGACGCGGCGCAAAGGCGCGCTCGATGGCGCGGGCCTGCCCGGCAAGCTGGCCGATTGCCAGGAAAAAGACCCGGCCCTGTGCGAGGTTTATTTGGTCGAGGGCGATTCCGCCGGCGGCTCGGCCAAGCAGGGGCGCGACCGCAAATTCCAGGCCGTGCTGCCGCTGCGCGGCAAGATCCTCAACGTCGAAAAAGCCCGCTACGAAAAGCTGCTGACTTCCGAGCAGATCGTCACCTTGATTACCGCGCTAGGCACCGGCATCGGCAAGACCGCCATTGATTCCGACAAGAGCGGGGCCGACGATTTCGACGTGGCCAAGTTGCGCTACCACCGCATCATCGTCATGACCGACGCCGACGTGGACGGCGCGCACATCCGCACCCTGCTGCTCACGTTCTTCTACCGCCAGATGCCCGAACTGGTCGAGCGCGGCCACATCTACATCGCCCAGCCGCCGCTGTACAAGGTCAAAAGCGGCAAGGAAGAGCTGTACCTGAAAGACGACGCGGCGCTGGAGGCGTTTTTGCTGCGCGTGGCGCTCAAAGACGCGGTGGTGCACACCGGCCACGCCGAAGGCAGCGGGCCTGAGCAGATCAGCGGCGACACGCTGGCGGGCTTGGCCCGCACTTGGCAAGTGGCCGAAGGCGTCATTGCGCGCCTGTCGCATTTTCTCGATCCCGAAGCGCTGCGCGCCATTGCCGACGGCGTGGCGCTGGACCTGGACACGCCCGAAGCCGCCCAGGCCAGCGCCAACGCGCTCGAAACCCGGCTGCGGCAACTCCATCAGAACGGCAGCGCGCCCGAAGTCACCAGCGAATACGACGCGCACACCGACAAGCCCATCTTGCGCATCAGCCGCCACCACTACGGCAACGTCAAAAGTAGCGTGCTGACGCAGGACTTTGTCAACGGCGCCGATTACGCCGCGCTGGCCGCCGCTGCGCAAACCTTCACTGGCCTGCTGGCCGAAGACGCGCGCGTCACGCGCGGTGAAGGCGAAAAAATGCGCGAAGAGCGCGTAACCGATTTCCGCGCCGCCATGACCTGGTTGCTGGCTGAAGCCGAACGCACCACCGCGCGCCAGCGCTACAAGGGCCTGGGCGAAATGAACCCCGAACAGCTTTGGGACACCACCATGGACCCGTCCGTGCGCCGCCTGCTCAAGGTGCAAATCGACGACGCGATTGAAGCCGACCGGGTCTTCACCATGCTGATGGGCGACGAGGTCGAGCCGCGCCGCGACTTCATCGAAACCAACGCGCTGCGGGCGACGATAGATACCTGATCGCCATATCAACAGCTTTATCGGCCTGCACTGCCGTTGCGGTGGAGTTTTCGCTGCCGGTGGGCATGGCTTTACGCTGGCGACTCTGCTGCTGCTGCCGCACGCCAGTCTGCTGTGGACGGGCGTGCGGGTGTTCATCATCGGGCTGGTACTGGCCTCGGCTTTCCCGGCCATCCTGGTCTATGCGCGAGAACGGCTGCCCGGCAAAGTGGGCATGACATCGGGCCTGTTCTTCGGCTTTGCTTTCAGCGTCGGCGCGGCGGCACTGGGCCGATATGACCAGCATGAGCTTCGTCTATCAGGTTTACGCCTTCTTGCCTCTGCCGGGGCTGTGCGCGGCATTGCTGCCGGATATACGGTCGTGAATGAAAACGAGGGTGAGGTTAGTTTGCCGCGCGTGCTAAATCGCATACGATGGGCTTTCCTCATAGAACCAGAACGGGGACTGACATGGAAACGCTACCGCTCCACAAGGCTTTTACGCTGATAGAGCCGGGGCCGGTCGTGCTGGTCACGACGCATGATGGCGGCAAGGACAACGTGATGACCATCACCTGGACCATGGGGCTGGATTTGTCCGCGTCCTTTGCCATCACCACCGGCCCCTGGAATTACTCTTATGCTGCACTCAAAAAGACCAAGGAATGCGTGCTCGCCATTCCGGCGGCAGACATGCTCGACACCGCCGTCGGCGTGGGCACCTGCTGTGGGCGCGATGTGGACAAGTTCGAGCAGTTCGGCCTGACGCGCGTGAAGGCCACACACGTGCACCCGCCGCTCATCGCGCAATGCTTGGCCAATATTGAATGCCAGGTGGTCGAGATCATCGAGCGCCACAACATCGTCATCCTGCAAGGCGTGGCGGCTTGGTTCGATGCCGAGCGCAAGGAGCAGCGCCTGATCCACGCCATAGGCGACGGCACCTTTGTCATGGATGGGCGCAGGTTTGACCGCAAGGAAATGATGCGCTCAAAGTTGCCAGGAGGGGTGTAGATGGCCAAAAAGTATTATTCGACAAGAACCGGCAAGAACCCCAATGCAGGCAAAATTGACTTGGCTACTCTTCGAAAACTTTTCAGTGCACTATACATCGAGTTGGAAGAAGATGGCTATTTCCAGGAGTATTTTGGTTATTGGTGTGTAGACAATGGAGATGTAGCAGGCTCACTCGGTCCAGATATAGACGCGGTAATACTGTTTAAGATTCGGAAATCTGGGTTGTGGCCGATTCGAGAGAAGATCGATAACTACTCAGAAAATGATCTTTTCGATGTTATTGAATTTCTGCACGATCATTCATCTAAGCCCATAGATGGGTTTCATCATACATTCGCCAACTGTGGATATCACTATCATACATTTAATCAAGAGGCTGGCCGAGTTTACTACAGAATGAAAGTTCGCCCCTTACTGGAGGAGTATAAAAATGGATACGAGCTATCCTCCGAAGGAGAAATTTTGGAGCATGCACCAGTTGGAATGGATCCTTTGTTGTCAGCAAATGTTCCCACCACAGACAAGGGTATCTCTGATCGTATTGCGTCGGCTATCGCGAAATTTCGGAGGTATCGATCATCTGTCCATGACCGTAAGGATGCAATTCGGGATTTAACAGATGTCCTTGAATATCTGCGCCCATCATTAAAAAACGTTTTAAAAAAGCAAGATGAATCAGATCTTTTCAATATTGCAAATAACTTTGGTATTCGGCACCACAACCAACAACAGAAGACCGAGTATGACCAAGCCATCTGGCTTAGCTGGATGTTCTACTTCTATCTAGCAACGATTCAAGCGGTTTTACATATGGTAAAGCGTGGTCAGCCTGCATAAATTGGGATACCTTACGAATCCCAACGAAGAAGAAGGAAATCAAGACCATTGGCTCGGCCTTACCGCACGGCGTCAGGCCCCTACCGTAAACACCGTCCGCACCTCGCTGCGGGAATTTGACCAGTATTCGGCCAGCGCCGACAGCGGCACGGCCTCGGTGGCAATTTCCAGTTTTGCGGGCGCGACGGCCTCGAACACGTACTGTATCGCCTGGCACATGCGTGCAAGGCTGACACTGCCGATGCCGCTGCCGCTGCCCAGCAGCGTGATGGGAGCGGCGCGCAGTACGGCACTGGGCAGCGCGATCGGGTCGCCGCTGATCGAACCGATCTGGACAAAACACAGGGGCCGCGCTTTGTCGTCCGTGGCCTTGGCAGCCGCCATCAGCAGGGCACGCGCGCTTGGGCCCCAGAGGTAATCCAGCACCACGTCCACGCCTTCGCGGAAGAAGGGGGTGAACGCGCCCACCAGGTTTTCTTCGTCTTGCTGTTGCAGCGCAATCGTCGTATCGGCGCCAAGCCGTTTGAGCGATTCGAGCGCGGCTACATTTCGGCCCGTGGCAATGATTCGGCGTGCACCCATGTGTTTAGCGATTTGGACGGCGAGCTTGCCCGATGCGCCGGTCGCACCGTTGACCAGTACCGTCTGGCCGGCCTGGAAATGGGCGCGTTCGGTGAGGGCAGCCCACGATGACATGCCGGGAATTGCTATGGCGGCGGCGGTTACGTCGTCCAGCGTTGCGGGCAGCGGGACGCAATACGCGGCGGGCGCGAGTGTGTGTTCGGCCAGCGCGCCGAAGGGCGCGTGCGGACCGAAAAAATAGACGCGCTGGCCATTCGCGAGGCGTCCCGTGCCGTCGATGCCCGCCACAAACGGAAAAGTATCCGTGGACGTGTAATGCTTGCCGGCTACTCTGGCGCGCGCTACCACGCTCAGGGCCGATGCACGGACTTCGATCAAGTGATGCTCGGCGAGCGCGCTGGGTGCATTGAAATCGGTGAAAACCGGCGGCTGACCGGCTGCGGTGACGAGGGCTGCTTTCATGATGGGTTTCTCCATAAAGGTTGTGGAATTGCGAACAGAAGAACTGTCCGCGGCGGGAAAAGGGTTCATTCAGGCAGAAAGACCAGCGCCAGCATGTGAGAATGCTTCCACAGCGGCGCTTGCGCCAAGGATCAACGTGTTCATCGCGAATCGTTTCATCGTGACCATCCAAATATGTGTATTTTGCACATGATAACAGGGCCCGGATCAATGTCAAGCAACAATGTGCAAAGTACACCTATCGGCGGCTTGCTGCGCGATCTGCATGAGTCGCTGATCGATATCGTTAGCGCGATGGCCCGGCCTCAGCAAGACGAGGCGCTGATTCGCGAAGCCGGCATTACCCTGGACCGGGCGCTGTTTCCGCTGTTGGTATTAGTGGAACGGCGCGGCCCGATCGGGGTCGTGGAACTGGCTGATCGCGTGGGACGCGACTACACCACCGTTAGCCGCCAGATCGGCAAGCTGGAAACCCTTGGCCTTGTTCAGCGGCAGGAAAACGCCACTGACCGCCGCGTGCGCGAGGCTGTTATAGCCACCAAGGGCAAACGGATGACCAGCCGCATCGACACGGCGCGCGAGCGAATGGGGCGCGCCATTTTCGAGACCTGGAATCAACGCGACCTAAAAAATCTTGCGCGCCTTATGCGCAAGTTCGCGGACGCCATGAACGAGAATTCAAAGGCCCGGTCGCAGTAATTCAGACCGCTGCTAGGGCTTCGCGCACCACCCCCGCCAACGCAGCCACAGCCCGGTCAATTTCGCTAACGCTGGCAGTGACGAACGACAGCCGCATCGTGCGCGCATCCGCCGCGCCGCTGTAGAACGGCGCGCCGGGCACGAAGGCCACGCCGCGCTCCACGGCTTGGGGCAGCAGGCGTGCAGTGTCGATGCCTTCTGGCATCCGCAACCACAAAAACATGCCCCCGGCGGGTACGTTCCAACGCACGTCCAGCCCGGCCATTTTGTGCGTGAGGGCGGCCAACATGGCGTCGCGCTGCTGCTTGTAGAGCGCGCGGATGGTGGGTACGTGGCGTTCCAGAAAATCGCCCTTGATGACCTCGTAGGCCACGCGCTGGGTAAAGCTCGGCGTGTGCAAATCGACCGCCTGCTTGGCTTGCAGCAGCTTCGGGTAAACCGCCTTGGGCGCGACCAGAAAGCCCAGCCGCAGCCCCGGCGCGAGGATTTTGGAAAACGACCCCAGATAGATCGCGCCCTCCGGGTTGCGGGCCGCCAGCGGCAACGGCGGCGGCTGGTCGAACCACAGTTCGCCGTAGGGGTTGTCTTCGAGGATCGGCAGCCCGGTGCGCGCGGCGGCGGCCAGCACGGCCACGCGCCGCGCCTCGCTCAAGGTGCGCCCGGTCGGGTTCTGGAAATTGGGCAGCAGATAAACGAAGCGTGCGCCGGGCGCGGCTTTGGCCGCCAGATCATCGGGCAGCACGCCCTCATCGTCGCTGGCCACGGCCACCGGCTGCGGCTCCATCGGCGTAAAGGCTTGCAGCGCACCCAAATAGGTCGGCGTTTCCACCAGCACGCGGCTACCGGGGTCGATCAGCACCTTGGCGGCCAGGTCCAGCCCCTGTTGCGAGCCGGTGGTGATGAGCACCTGCGCTGGATCGACCGCCCAGGGCAGCAGCGCCGCCACCGCCTCGCGCAGCGGGCCATAGCCTTCGCTGGCGGCGTATTGCAGCGCCGCCGGCCCGTCATCGCGCAACACGCGCGCGCAGGCGTCGGCAAAGGCTGGAATAGGAAAAGTCTTGGGCGAGGGCAAACCGCCGGCCAGACTGATGATGCCGGGGCGCTCGGTCAGCTTCAGGATTTCGCGCAGCGCCGAAGGGTTCATCTTGGCGGTGCGCGCGGCGAGGGTCCAGGTCATGAGGTTTCCTTGTCGTTGGGAGTGTGTGGAGCGGGGACAGCGGTTACCGGCGTAATGGCACGCCCTTGCTCGAAAAACGCGATCAGGTTGTCGGCGGCCAGCTCGGCCATGGCGCGGCGCGTGGTTATGGTGGCGCTGGCGATGTGCGGCGTGAGCACCACGTTGGATAGCGCGAGCAGATCGGGATGCACCGCCGGCTCGCCCTCGAACACGTCCAGCGCGGCGGCCGCAATGCGGCGTTCGCGCAGCGCGCGCGCCAGGGCCGCATCATCGACGATGCCGCCGCGCGCGATATTGGTCAGCGTGGCCGTCGGCTTCATCTGCGCCAGTTCCGCCGCGCCGATGGCGTGGTGCGACGCCGCGCTGTAAGGCAGCGCCAGCAGCACATGGTCGGCGCTGCGCAACAGCTCCTCCTTGTTGGCGTAGCGCGCACTGCACGCGGCCTCGGCGGCGGCGTCCAGACGCGATCGGTTGTGGTAGAGCACCGTCATGCCGAAGCCGCGCGCGCCACGCCGGGCAATCGCCTGCCCGATGCGCCCCATGCCGATGATGCCCAGCGTGCTGCCATGCACCTCGGCGCCGGCGAACAACTGGCAGCCCCACTTCTGCCACTGGCCGCGCCGCAAGAAATGCTCGCTTTCGGTCAAGCGGCGCGCTGCGGCCATCAGCAGCGCAAAGCCGAAGTCGGCGGTGGTCTCGGTCAGCACATCGGGCGTATTGGTGCCCACCACGCCGCACGCGGCCATCGCCGCCACGTCGAAATTGTTGTAGCCGACTGCCATGTTGGCACATATCTTCAACTGCGGGCAAGCCGACAGCAGGGCAGCGTCGATACGCTCGGTGCCGGTGGTCAGCGCGCCCTGTTTGCCTTGTAGATGGCGCGCCAGCGCCTCGCCCGCCCAAACCGTGTCATCCGGGTTGAATTCAACCTCGAAATGGCGCGCCAAGCGCTCCACCGTTTCGGGGAAGATGGCGCGGGTGACCAGAATTTTGGGGCGAGTCATGGCGATTCCTTGATGATGAACGGTGTCTCCGATAGTGCCGCAATCAGGCCAGTCTGTTTTTTCTATGTCAATTGTCGTGCCAGTTCCCGCGCCACCGGATAGAGCGAAATTACCAGCAGCAGCGCCATGACGATGTTGAAAATGCGCACCGCGGCGGGCCGGTGCAACCAGCGGCGCAGTACGCTGCCGCACAGCATCCACAACCCTGTACAGGGCATGTTTACGGCGCTGCATACCACTGCGGTCAGCAGCAGGTTACCGAAGAAGCCGCGTTGCGGTGTGTAGGCGGCAATGAGGCCTGCGGTCATCACATAGGCCTTCGGGTTGACCCACTGAAACAGCAGCGCCTGCGCAAAGGTCAGCGGCTGGCCGCGCGCCGCACTGTTTTCTTCACTGGGTGGTTCGGCATGGGCGATTTTCCACGCCAGCCCAAGCAGATAGGCCGCACCGACGTATTTGAGTGCCTGATAGAGCACCGGCTCGCGCGCAAATACAGTCCCTAGTCCAAGGCCGAGCGCCAGCACCATCAGTCCACAACCGAGATTGACACCCATCAGGTGGGGCAAGGTGCGCCGCACGCCGAAAGTCAGGCCCGACGAGGCCAGCATGGCGTTGTTGGGGCCTGGTGTGATCGACATAACCACAGTAAACAGAACCAGCGGACCGAACGCAGCTGGCGCGAGCAAGGGTAGAACAAGAGTTGGATGGGTCATATGTCCAACTCTATAGCGGGGATAGATACAATACCGATACAGTTTTATAAACAAGTGAAAACACTGTGTCGGCTACTGTGCCAACACAGTAATTCGCCCGTTTTGCTGCTTGCATTGCTCATGTCCGCCGCTTTGCTCACCCGTGACGCCGGTCAATCGCTGGCCGAGCAGTTGGCTGCCCGCTTTGCCGAACGCATCCGGTCACGCCTGTTGCCCCCCGGCGCACGGCTGCCTTCGGTGCGCGCCTGCGCGCGGCAGTACAGCGTCAGCCCGCACACGGTGGTGGCGGCTTATGACCAGTTGCAAGGCCAGGGGTTGGTCGATGTGCGCAGTCAGCGCGGCTTTTTTGTGCGCGATTGGGCCGCCATGCAGTCGGCTCATGCGGCGCGCACTGCCAAACCCCGCGGGCAACCCGTCGCGGCGGATGCCAGTTCGTTCATTCGCGGTATGACTTACCGCTCTAGCGCCAAGCCGCAACCCGGCATCGGCGTGCTGCCGCCCGATTTTCTGGAAGCGCCGTTCCTATCCGCTGCCCTGCGCCGCATCGTCGGCGGTCCGCAGCTACAGGAACTTTCATTGCAATACGGCGACCCGGCGGGCGATGTCGCGCTGCGCCGCAGCCTGGCGCAGCGTCTGGCCGAGATCGACGTACCGGCAGTGCCAGAACGCATTCTGACCACCGTCGGCGCCACGCACGCACTCGACATCATCAGCCGCACTCTGCTGCGCGCGGGCGACGCGGTAATGGTCGAAGAACCGGGCTGGGCTATTGAATTCGCCCGGTTCGAATCGCTGGGTATGCGCATCCTGCCGGTGCCGCACGGCGGCCAAGGCCCGAACCTGGACGTGATCGAGCATTACTGCCAAGCGGGCACGCAGCTGCGCCCCAAGCTGCTGGTCAGCGTCAGCGTGCTGCACAACCCGACCGGCTACAGCCTGACGCCGGGCAGCGCGCACCGCCTGCTGCAACTGGGTGGGAGGTACGGTTTCCACATCGTCGAGGACGATACCTACTGCCACCTTGCGCCCGAACGCGCCACGCGCCTATGCGCGCTGGATAGCTTGCAACGCACGATCTATGTCGGGGGCTTTGCCAAAATGCTGGCCCCTAACTGGCGCGTCGGTTTTTTGGCGGCCAGCGAGGCGCTGTTTCCGCGCCTG
>JAIRRE010000063.1 GCA_031256125.1 Burkholderiaceae bacterium | reverse complement strand
CGCAGATCGAAATGGGGCCTCTATTCACCGTCATCAGCCTGCCCCGCGTAGGGCAGGTGCATGTGTATTTCCGCGCCCGGCTGCTGGCGATGCAATGCGATCCCGGCCCCGAAACGCTGGCCGTGCGGCTGGTAACCGAAGACCAGGTACCCTGGGATGAAATTGCCTTTCCGACCGTGCGCGAAACACTGCGGCGCTATTTCGCGGATTGCAAGGCAGGCGCGTTTGGCGTACACGAATTCGATTTGCCATGAACGGCGAGGACGGCTACGCCAACGACGGTGATGCCCCGCGCATCACGTTGCTGCGACCAGGCGAGCCGTTTCCGCCGATTGAACGCGCGTGGGGCGCGGATTCGCCCGCGCCGGGGTTGCTGGCCGCCGGGGGTGTATTGGACGCGCCAACGCTGATCGCGGCATACCGACAAACCATCTTTCCGTGGTTTTCCGAAGGCGAACCGATACTGTGGTGGAGTCCCGATCCGCGCATGGTGCTGGACGTGCGCGAACTGCGGCTGCACCGCTCGTTGCGCAAAACGCTGGCGCGCTTCGTGACCGATCCGGCGTGCGAAATCCGCATCGACAGCACCTTCGGGCGCGTGATGGCGCGGTGCGCCGCCGCGCCGCGCGCGGGTCAATCGGGTACCTGGATCGTCCCGGCGATACGCCATGCCTATGCCGCGCTACACCAGATGGGCCACGCGCACAGCGTCGAAACCTGGATCGGCGGTGAGTTGGTCGCCGGGCTTTACTGCGTTGCCATAGGCCGCGTGGTGTTTGGCGAATCCATGTTTACCACGGTCGCCGACGGCTCCAAGATCGCCCTGTGCGCGCTGACCGCGTTTTGCCGCGCGCACGGCATTCCGCTGATTGATTGCCAGCAAAACACCCGGCACCTGGCCTTCATGGGCGCGCGCGAACGCCCGCGCGCCTGGTTCGCGGCACAGGTCGAGCAATTGACGGGACTGAACGCGCCTGCTTGGCCTACCGGGAAATTCGATCCCATATACTGGAAAATTGTGTTTCCATAATCCAAACTGTCTCTCGACAACGGCGATGACGCATCTCCAGGATCTGCCGCTACAAGCGCTCCAGTTCTACGCGACCGCGCCCTACCCTTGCAGCTATCTGCCCGGGCGCCAGGCACGCTCGCAAGTGGCCGCGCCCGTCCATTTGATCCGCAGCGAGGCATATTCCAACCTGATTCGGCAGGGCTTCCGACGCAGCGGGTTGTTCACTTATCGGCCCTGGTGCAGCGGTTGCAACGCCTGTGTGCCGCTGCGCATCCGGGTGCCAGACTTTCAGCCCGACCGCAGCCAGCGCCGCGCCGCCGCACGTCACGGCGGCCTGCAAACGCGGGTGCTGCAACCGGGCTATGCACCCGAACATTACCGCCTGTATCAGCATTACCAGACCAGCCGCCATGCGGGCGGTGGCATGGATCAGGACAGCCGGGAGCAATACGTGCAATTTCTGCTGCGCAGCCATGTCGATACGCGGTTGGTGGAATTCCGCGAACCGGATGGCGACGCGACGCCCGGCGCCTTGCGCATCGTCGCCCTGGTGGACGTGCTGGCCGACGGGCTGTCGGCGGTCTATACCTTCTACGACCCCGATCCGCGCGCCAGCTACGGCAGTTACGCCATCCTGTGGCAGATCGGCCAGGCGCGCGCGCTGGGTCTGCCTTACGTGTACCTGGGTTACTGGATTGCCGGTAACCCAAAGATGGCCTACAAGGCCCATTTCAAACCTCATGAATGCCTGACCGATGGCCAATGGCTGCCGGTTCCGGCGGCCCCGTCCGGCGCTTGAAGCCGGCCCCTGAAAACCTGAACATGCGCAAATCCTCTCTGCTCCGCAACGCCCCCAATTCCAATACCCGCGCTCCGCGCGGCGCGCGCCCCCCGCGCACCGCGCCCGCAATTCAGGTCATCGAGCGCATCTATCAGATCATCGACCTGCTGGCCGGACGTCAAGGCGCGATGACGCTCACGGACATCAGCGAACAGACCGGCCTGCATCCTTCCACCGCCCATCGCATCCTGAGCGACCTGACGCTGGGGCGTTTCGTCGATCACCCGCAAGCGGGCAGCTATCGGCTGGGGATGCGCTGGCTGGAACTGGGCCATATCGTCAGGGCGCAACTAAATGTGCGCGACGCGGCGTTGGCGCCCATGCAAGCCTTGCACCGGGCTACCGGGCAGCCGGTCAACCTGAGTGTGCGTCAGGGCGACGAAATCGTTTACGTCGAACGCGCCTGGAGCGCGCACTCCGGTATGCAGGTCATCCGCGCCATCGGCGGCCACGCGCCGCTGCACCTGACCTCCACCGGCAAGCTGTTCCTGGCCGCTGAGGAACCGCACCGCGTGCGCGCCTATGCCACCCGCACTGGACTGCCTGGTCACACGCGCAACAGCATCACGCAACTGGCCGCGCTGGAACGCGAACTGGCGCGCGCGCGCCAAACCGGCGTGGCGCACGACAACGAGGAACTGGAATTGGGCGTGCGGTGCATGGCCGCTGGTATTCACGACGACCAAGGCAAGCTCATCGCGGGGCTGTCCATCTCCGCCCCCAGCGAGCGCATGGACGAAGGCTGGCTGCCCAAACTCAAGGCCACCGCAAGCGCTATTTCGGCGGCGCTGGGTAATTCAGGCGCACAGTAGGCCGCGCCCTGCATCACACCAGTAACCGCTCAACCGCTTCCAGCCGGGCCGTATCACGGGCAAGGCTATTCATGCCGTGCAGCAGGTGGCGGGTGATGGCATCGGCGGCGTCATCCCGGCCCTCTGCCGCCGGGGCGCTATGGGTTGTACCGTCACTCCGGCGGCAGTCCGCTGGCCTGCCGCCAAGCGGCGCTGGAGAGTTGTTCGCGCTGGGCGTCGAGATGTTTTTCGAGCCGCTTTTGAATGTGGTCACGGTCGCCCTCCGAGGTCAGGGTTGACAGATGCGCCCAACCGGCAAGCAGCTGGGGATTTTCAAAATCGCGCCGGTCGATGATGCGCAGCGTCACGGCGTCGCCGAACGCGGCGCACACTGCCACCAAGCCATCGGGTAGATTGCCTTGCAGACGCGCCATGGTGTGAATGCTGGCGCCGCGTCCGGTTACGGCAAAACGGCGCAAGGTGTTGTCCAGCGCCCGTTCCGGCGTGGAATGCAGCGCGACGACGATGGGGTGGAAACCCGCATCCAGCACGTGTTGGACTTTGGCCAATGCGGTCTCGGGCTTGGCAAGCTGACCTTCATAGACGGCGTGTGCGCCCGGCGGCAATTGCCCAGCAGCCAGCACCGAGGCAGTTTTACCCGCGCCGGGCACGCCGGTAATGAGCACGACGGCATCGCGCCCCGGCGCGCGCGGCTGCCGCAGCGCGTGGCGCAGCCAGGCATCGGCCAGCACAGCAGAGGCGTTGTGCAGCGGCGCGGTGTAACGCTGGCGATGCGCCGGGCTGCCCCGGTAAGCGTCGAAGGTTTCCTTGAAGGTGTCGGCGCTGATAAAGCGCCCGCCGAATGATTGCGGCAGCGCCGTAAAGCGGGTGAAAAAGGGCGCGGGGTCGGCCTCGACCGCGCGCGTGGCTTCTTCCTGCGCCGCCATCCGGTCGGCAGCGGCAAAGCGTACGCGCCAGATTGGCTTTATTCCCCAATCCCGCGTCAAATTTCAACCTAAAAACGGCCGTTGGATGCGCTCGCCGGTGCCGTGATCGGCGTGCCAGGCAAGACGCGAGGACGCTGCGGGCTAATGCCCGCA
>JAIRRE010000056.1 GCA_031256125.1 Burkholderiaceae bacterium | reverse complement strand
GCATAAGTTCACTAAGAATTGGACTCTCCAATTTTTTGATTGAGCTTTTTAATTTTTGCTTTTTATCTTTATCACTGCAACGAAACACGGATGGCTCAAGATTCCATTCAATATTAGCTTGACCTCGATAACAATGAATTCGCCTACCTTCCCCATTATTATTTGTTTTCTCTTTAAAATGATTAAAGATGAATTCTAAATATTCGCGAGTACTGTTTACTGTTATTTCGCGACTTGCTTGATTTAAGGTCATTTAGAGACTCCTTAGATAGAGACTACTTCGAGTCCCGTTCATTACGTCAACGAACTACCCAATCAACATGCAGCATCAGGCTCGCCACAAGTGGCGAAGGAAAGAAGGCAAAATTGTCTCATGTCCGCGCCCGACCCAGCCCCGCAAAAAACCGGCGGCGAACCTACTGTTGAGCGCCTGTCCGCGCCGCAAAAGGCGCTGCGTCAACTGGGCCTAACGCGCGACATCGACTTGGCGCTGCACCTGCCGCTGCGCTACGAGGATGAAACGCGCATCACGCGCCTGGCCGACGCGCACGCGGGCGATGCGGTGCAGTTCGAGGGCGCGGTCACGCATCAGGAAGTGGCCGTGCGCGGGCGGCGGCAATTATTGGTGATGGTCAATGACGGCAGCGCCACTTGCCTGCTGCGGTTCTTCCACTTCTACCCCACGCAACTTAAACAGATGGCGGTAGGCGTGCGGCTGCGCGTGCGCGGCGAACTGCGCGGCGATGCGCGCAGCGGATCGCTGACCATGATGCACCCGGTAGTACGCGCCGCCGGGGGCGATTTGCCCGCCGCGCTGACACCGGTTTACCCCAGTACCGCCGCGCTGCCGCAAGCGTATCTGCGCAAAGTGGTGGCGGCGGGGCTGGCGCGCGCCGACCTGTCGGAAACCATCGCGCCCGAATGCCTGAGCTTGATACCAGCGCTGCGCTCATGCAGCTTGAAAGACGCGCTATCGTTTTTGCACCATCCCGCGCCCGGCCAATCGGCCCTGGCGCTGGAAGACCGCAGCCATCCGGCCTGGCAGCGGCTCAAGGCCGAGGAACTGCTGGCGCAACAGCTTTCGCAACTGGCGGCGCGGCGCGAGCGTGCGCAGTTGCAAGCGCCGCTACTCACCGCGCGGCCCGGCGGGCTACCCGACCAGTTGCTGGCCGCGCTACCGTTCGCGCTGACCGGCGCGCAACGCCGCGCCGCCGATGAAATCGCGCGCGACCTGGGCTTGCCGCGCCCCATGCAGCGCCTGTTGCAGGGCGATGTGGGCGCGGGCAAAACGGTGGTGGCAGCGCTGGCGGCGGCAATCGCCATTGATGCGGGCTGGCAATGCGCGCTGATGGCCCCCACCGAAATTCTGGCCGAACAGCACTTCAGCAAGCTGGCCGAGTGGCTCGAACCACTGCTCGCGCCTTTGGGCAAGCGCGTAGTCTGGCTCACCGGCAGCCAAAAGAAACGCGAACGCGCGGCGCAACTGGCGGCCATCGAAAGCGGCGAAGCGGCGCTGGCCGTCGGCACGCACGCCGTCATCGGCGAACAAGTGCGGTTCGCGCGGCTGGGCTTGGCGGTGATCGACGAGCAACACCGCTTCGGCGTGCAGCAGCGGCTGGAACTGCGCCACAAGCTATCAGAACAGGAGCGCGAACCGCATTTTTTGATGATGAGCGCGACCCCCATTCCGCGCACCCTGGCGATGAGCTATTACGCCGATCTGGATGTTTCCACCATCGACGAACTGCCGCCGGGCCGCACGCCGGTAGTCACCAAGCTGGTGCACGAGCAGCGGCGCGGCGAGGTCATCGCCCGCGTGCATGACTGGGCCGAGGCCGGGCGGCAAATCTACTGGGTGTGCCCGCTGATAGAAGAATCGGACAGCGAAGACGAGGCCATGCAGGCGCTGCGCAATGCCACGCAGGCGCACGCCGACTTGGCCGCCGCGCTGCCGGGGCGCGACGTGGGTCTGGTACATTCGCGCCTGCCGGCGGCGGAGAAAAAAACCGTCATGGCGCGTTTTGCGGCGGGCGAGCTGCCGGTGCTGGTCGCCACCACCGTGATCGAAGTCGGCGTCGATGTGCCCAACGCCAGCGTAATGGTGATCGAGCACGCCGACCGCTTCGGCCTGGCGCAACTGCACCAGTTGCGCGGGCGCGTCGGTCGCGGCGCCACCGCCTCGGCCTGCGTGCTGCTGTACGGCGCGGCGGATGGCCCGCCGCTCGGCCCCGCCGCGCGCGAGCGCCTCAAAGCCATGCGCGAAACGCACGACGGCTTCGAGATCGCGCGGCGCGACTTGGCGATACGCGGCCCCGGCGAATTCCTCGGCGCGCGGCAGTCGGGCGCTGCGCTGCTGCGCTTTGCCGACCTGGCCGAAGGCGACCCCATCCTGGCCTGGGCGCGCCGCGCCGCGCCGGTCATGCTCGACCGCCACCCCAATCTGGCGCGCCGCCATGTCCAGCGCTGGCTGGGCGGGCGGGCAGAATATTTGAAGGCGTAAAGGCAACGCGGAATAAGTCCGCGCGAGCAGGTGCGCCTGGATTTGGAATGGGATGCCGGAGTCGGCCCAGGCTCAGATCAGCTGGACCAACTGCTTGCCGAAGTTGCGCCCTCGGAGCAATCCCAAAAACGCCTCGGGCGCTGATTCGATGCCCTGCGCGACGCTCTCGCGCGGGCGGAACTTTCCGCTACCTACCAGCGCGCCAAGTTCTTCGAGCGCCTCGGGCCAAATGTCCATATGCTCGCTGACAATGAAACCTTCGATCCTGAGGCGGTTAATCAGAATCAGCGCCGGGTTGGCCAAGGGCAATGGCGCGCCGTCGTAGCCGGCGATCATTCCGCACAGGGCCACGCGCGCGAAGGCGTTGGTGCGCGACAGCACGGCGTCAAAGATGGCGCCGCCGACGTTCTCGAAATAGCCGTCAATACCGTCCGGGCAGGCCGCCTTGAGCGCTTGACTGAGGGACTTCGCATCGGGATGCACGCGGTAGTCGATACAAGCATCAAAGCCAAGCTTATCGGTAACGTACCGGCATTTTTCGGCCCCGCCGGCAATCCCCACCACACGGCAGCCGCGCGCCTTTGCCAGTGCGCCAAAGGCGCTGCCCACGGCACCGCTGGCGGCCGAGACAACCAGGGTTTCACCTGATCGGGGCGCGATGATCTTGACCAACCCGTACCAGGCCGTAACGCCGGGCATACCGACTGCGCCAAGGTAGTACGACAGGGACACGTGCGCGTCATCAATCTTGCGCAGCACACCCGGTTGTGCAGCATCGACCACGCTGTACTGCTGCCAGCCGCCATAGCCAACCACCTTGTCGCCCACCGAAAAGAGCGGGCTGCGGCTTTCGATGACTTCCCCCACCGTGCCGCCCTGCATGACTTGGCCCAGCGGCTGCGGAGCGGCATAGCTTTTGGCGTCGTTCATGCGCCCGCGCATGTAAGGGTCCAGACTCAGGTAATGGTGACGCACCAGCACCTGCCCATCGGCCAGCGCGGAGGTGGGTGCGCTGCGCAACGCGAAATTACCTGCGCTGGCCGCGCCTTCCGGGCGGCTGGCAAGGATCCATTGTTTGTTCATCGGCATCATCGTCTCCTGAATAGTGCGGGCAGGTATTGCCCAAGAGGTGGCTCAGGCCAGGCCCAGCCCAGGTTAATCGGTCGGCAATACCCGCGCGCTGTGGGCATATCACCGAATGCAGCACGAAACTGTCTCCTGTTTCTGTTTTTAAGTGGCGTTACGGAAGTAATGGAATTACTCGCCGACTTTCATCATAGCATGTTAGATTAATGATATTGAGCACTGGCGATGGCATATTTCATTCTAAAACAACATATTATGCAACATGCGTGCGTTGGCGCGCCCAGATTTGAAACGAAATCAGTACAAGGAAAAGAAGCCCAAAGACCCGACCATCCGCGAGCAGTTCAACACCTACCGCTTCGCCGACCACAAAGAACACGTTATCGACCTGCTACGCCGCGTGACCACGGTCAGCGTGGAAACCATGCGGCTGATTGGCGCAATGGAAAACCATGCCCGGTGAGAGGCGTAGAGTCGCCATCGCCGATTCACTCATGGGTTTTCACTGACCAGCCGCCGTGTCGCCGCTTTCGCAACAGAATGCCAGCGCGCCACCGCCACGCAAACCGCGCAAACCCCGCATGGGGCGCGATGCGCTGGCGGGGCTGTCGATTGCCGGGCTGCTGCTGCCTGAAGCGGTGGCGTATTCAGGCATCGCCGGTTTGCCGCCGCTGGCGGGATTGATCGGTTTGCTTTCGGGGTTGGTCGTCTATGCACTGATCGGCTCCAGCCGCTTTGCCATCGTTTCGGCCACGTCCTCATCGGCAGCGGTGCTGGCGGCCACCGTGCTGGCGACGCCCGGCGCGAACGCCGCCGCACAACTGACGATGGCGGCGGCGCTGGTGATTGCCGCCGGCGTGCTGTTCATCCTGGCGGGCGCGGCGCGCCTGGGCGGCATGGCGGACTTTATTTCCCGGCCCGTGCTGCGCGGCTTCAGCTTCGGGCTGGCGCTGACGATAGTCATCAAGGAACTGCCGAAAATCCTCGCCGTAACCCCGCGCGCCAGCGATACCCCGCGCCTGCTGCTGGACTTGATCGGCCAGGCAACTCACGCCAATCCGTACAGCACCGCGCTGGGTGTTGTGGCGCTGGCCCTGTTGTTCACGCTGGGGCGCTGGCAGCGCGTTCCGGCCACGCTGCTGGTCATCGTGCTGGCGCTGGCGGCGGGCTATGGCATGGATTGGCAGCGCTATGGCATCGCCGTGGTCGGCGCCATCAACTTGCAACACCTCGGCCTGAGCCTGCCCCAGCTTGACCGCGCGCAATGGATGCAAAGCGCGGAACTCGGCTTTGCGCTGCTGTTGATCCTGTATGCGGAGTCGTATGGCTCGATTCGCGGTTTTGCGCTCAAGCGTGGCGATACGGTTTCGGCCAACCGTGATCTGATCGCGCTGGGCTGCGCCAACCTGGTTTCGGGCCTGCTGCGCGGAATGCCGGTGGGCGCGGGCTATTCGGCCACCTCGGCCAACGAGGCGGCGGGCGCGCAGACGCGGCAGGCGGGCGTGTTCGCGGCGGGGGTTATTGCAATCATCATTGCCGTGTTCCTGCCGCTGCTGGCGCGTATCCCGGAGCCGGTGCTGGCGGCCATCGTCATCTTTTCGGTCAGCCACTCGCTGCATCCGTCGGTGTTCAGGCCGTACTGGGTCTGGCGGCGCGACCGGCTGGTGGTCGTTGCTGCGCTGCTAGCCGTGCTGGCGCTGGGTGTGCTGGACGGCCTGCTGGCGGCCATCGGTGTGAGCCTGCTGTTGACGCTGCGCCAGTTTTCGGAGCCAAAGGTGAGCGTGCTGGGACGGCTGCGCGACAGTCACGATTTCGTTGACATCGCCCTGCACGCCGATGCCCGCCCAATCGACGGCCTACTGATTGCGCGGCCCGAAGCGCCGCTGTTCTTCGCCAATGCCGAGCGTGTATTGAGCAAGGTGCGCGTCTTGCTGCAACACAACCGCCCTGACATGCACACCATCATGCTGAGTCTGGAAGAAACCCCGGACCTGGACAGTTCGGTGATCGAGGCGCTGCGCATTTTTGCCGGCGAATGCACCGGGCGCGGCCAGCGGCTGATTCTGGCGCGCCTCAAGCCCGCGGCCCTGTCCGTCCTGAAACGGGCCGCCGATGATGTCTTGCGCGTCGATATGTTCAGCGAATTGAGCGTGGACGACTGCGTGCAGACGCTGGCAGACCGGCCCTCTGTCTGACATAGCCCTTGCTCACCGGCGCGGCTGGAGCACCCCTTGCACATGACCTTGCAGATTGGCGATGCCGGTGTGGTCGTTGTAGTCGAAACGGTCGCCGGTGAACACATCCGCGCCGCGCGTCAGTTGCACCGGCTGGTCGCTGCTGACGCGGTGTTCGTTGGTCCAGGCGTGCAGGTAGGGGCCGCTGAAAGTCAGCGGCGGGTCGTCCTTGCTGGCGGCGTCGCCCGCCTGTGAGGCGGAGGGCAGCGGCTGGCGCACCACCTGCGCGTCGCCAAACAGTTCGACTTCGGAACCGTCGCGGTTGGAGGTCGCGTGGTCGGACTGGCCCGTAATCAGCCGCCCGTTCTTGTCATAGGCCCGCCAGTGCGGCGTTTGTACCGCCAGCTTGTCGGTGTCGGGGTAGTGTTGGCCCTGCGCGCCCAGTAATTCGGAGGTCATGTGTCCTTGCGCGTCGAACTGGCGCACCGCGAACTGGTGCATGAAGTAATCGGGGTCGTGGCTGGGCGGCGCTGGCGGCAGCGGGGCCAGCAGGGTGGGCGCGCTGCGCACCAGCCAAAGCGTGGCGAGCGCGAAAAAAGCCATACACAGCGCGGGCAGCCAGGCGGAGATATGGTCGCGCCATTTGCGGGGAATGTGGTGTTTCACGGCGCGGCCTCCGCCGTGTAGTCATCGAGCAGCGCGCGGTAACGCCCGGCGGCGGTCAGCAGCAGGTCGCAGAACTCGCGCGCCGCGCCTTCGCCGCCGCGCGCCGCCGTGACGTAATGGGCGCGCGCGCGCGCCTCGGTGTGCGCGTTGGCGGGCGCGCACGCGAAAGCCGCGCGCGCGAATAGCGGCAGATCGGGCCAGTCGTCGCCGATCACCGCCACATGCGGCCAATCGACTTGCAACGCCGCCAGCATTTGTTCGGCGGCGGGGAGCTTGTCTTCCGCCCCCAGCGCCACATGCGCCAGCGCCAGCGCCGCCAGCCGCGCGCGCAACGCGGGCGCATCGCGCCCGGAAATTACCACCGGCTCAATGCCCGCGCGGCGCAACAGCTTCAAACCCAACCCGTCAAGCACGGAAAAGCGTTTGACCGTTTCGCCCTGCGCGCCGTAATAGAGGCTCCCATCGGTCAGCACGCCGTCCACATCGAAGATGGCCACGCGCACGCCTTGCGCGCGCAGCAACAACTCCGGCGGCCAGACTTGGGCGGGCGCGGATGACGCGGGCACGCTCATATCACTTTGGCCCGCA
>JAIRRE010000037.1 GCA_031256125.1 Burkholderiaceae bacterium | reverse complement strand
TCGAAGGGACGTATCCCGCATTGGGCTTGAGCGTAAAGGTGGTGCTCGAAGCGCCTTTGACCGAAACGCCGCCTGTGGGGCTGATCGCGCCATTGGCTCCAGCGCTGGGGGTGACGGTGTAGGTGCCCGGAGCAAACGTCGCCACGACCGTGCAATTGGCGGTAATGGCATTGGTCTTGAAGGTGTTGCCGGTCAGCGTACCGCCGCACGTACCGCCAACCGTCGCAGCAGCATAACCCGTACTCGGCTTGAGGGTGAACGATGCGGTCGCGCCCGATGCCGTCGAAACGGTTCCCGACGGACTCATTGTGCCGCCTGTGCCCGATACGCTGGCAGTCACGGTATTGGTGGGCGTGCTCGCCGCTGTCGGGGCAGTCGTACCGATTATGGGTGCTTGGGTGTAGCACTTGATGACATGTGGATTCGCCGGATCGAGTTTGTTCAAAATGATTTGAGCGACGTTTTTGCTGTAGCTGGCAGAGAGGTGTTCGGAAAGGTCCTGCGCGCACACGTTCTGCAGCGTGATGTTGTCCACGGTAGCGCCGGGGCCGGCTGTGATGAAAGCCTGGGTGTAGGGCGTGGCAACTTCGTCGTATGTGGTGGCGATGACGGTGTAGTTAATTCCCGGCCGAGTTTCGCCATTGCCGTTGAGTTGTACGTAAAACGGTGATTTGGGGTCCGACTGTTGGGCTTGGCCCGGCATTTTGAGGGCGTCCAGCAACTGTGGGACGCCGATGAGATTACCGAGCGTCGTGAGACCGGACAACGTGACGGCGTGGTTCGACGGTGCGATCATGATGACCGTATCGACCTCGCCGGCCGGGGCGAGCAAATCCGCGTAGTAGCGGGCCTGCGCGCCGCCTTGGGAATGACCGATCAGCGCGACGTGCGCGGCGCCGGTGGCAGTCCGTACCTGGGCGATAAACGCGGCGATTTGCGCGCTGGAAGCAACCATATCCCCGGTACCGTGGAGGCTGGGATACCCCGTGTTGCCATCGTTGAGCGCGTACACGCAATAACCCTGGGCGGCAATGATCGGCGCCATGCCGGCCCAGTTACTGTAGGCATTCTCAAAAGTCCCATGGATGAAAACGACCGGTTCGGGGTGTGCGGCAGTGGGCTTGCATGACCAGTTGTTGGTCAATGGCGGGTTTTTCGTGGGGAAAAGAAGCGAGACAAGGGCAGCTGTCGGGAAAGTCGTGTCCTCAAACAACCCCGGGGTGCGGAGCGTCCAGGGCGTGGCTGACGGAGTGATTGCCGCCGCGGCGGTGTTCGCCTGGATCGCGCCCGAGGCTGGACTGGCTGACAGAGTGATTGCCGCCGCGACGGTGTCCGCCTGAATCGCGCCCGAAACTGCCGAAACCGCTCCCGACGGACTGGTCGAACCGCCCGTACCCGTGCTGGTCGTGACGGTAGAGGTTGTTACCCCAAGAAAGTTCAGCATTTTCGTAATGTCGAAACTGCCCCAGCCTGTGGCATTGTCGTAGCCGGCGCTGGCCAGGTAGTAACCGTTGTTGCCGGTCGTGACGTCGTGCAGCGCGGACGATGCGTATAACTGGCTGGCAACCGGATAGAGCAGCGACGGCGCAAAACCCAAAGTGTTACTGTTGGCCGACTCCAGTACCGCCCAGGCTCCGACGAACAGCGGCGCGGCCAGACTGGTACCCCCGTTGTAGTACATGTTGCCGTTCATGTACATGATGACCGGCGAATAGCTCCAGTCGGCATCGAAAGCCAGGTCAGGCACCTGCCGGTACAAACCGGCAAAGCCGTTCTGCCAATCGGGTTTGGTTTCGAAGGAGCTGATGCCGCCGCCGCTGTAAGGCCATGCAGACTCCGAGCTGTAGTTGAGATTGGCGTCCGTAGTCAAGGTAGTACCGCCTACCGCGATCACGTTGGGCGAACTGGCCGGATAGACCGTTGAAGGCGCATTCGTATCGCCGTAGGTGCCGCTGGCCGGTGCCGAGCAAGGGTAAGCGCCGCTGTCTCCTGAAGCAGCCGAAAAGGTCTGGCCCTGGCTGGCACCAAGAGCGAAAGCCGAATCGAAGTAGCCGTAGCCATTACCGCACTCGGCAATCGACCATGACATGTTGATGACACTGGCCGTGTTGTCGCTGACCACTTGGTTGATAACGCTGGCCAAGGCTGCCGTGTTGGCGCCTGAACCGGCCGTGCCGCCCGATGTGTAGAACAGTAGCTGCTTGACCCCGCCGCTGATGCCGACAATCGCCTGCGCATCCATGCTCCATTCAGATTGCGCGCTCTCGTCGGTACTGCCCTGGTTGCTGGAGGAAAGAATGGCAGTGGGTACCGCGGCGATGCCCCGGGATGATTCAAATTGTTGCAAATCGGTGCTTGGCGCATTCATGTCACCCCAGCCAACAATGGCAACCGTCGTATTGCCGCCTGTCAGGTTGACTGGACGGTTATAGACGCTGGCAAATCTGTCAGGGTAATACCCGTTGGTTCCGCCCGAACCCAAACCCGGCGCGACGTTTACCGGCTTCAAATTTGAAACGGGCAATGAGCGCGTATGCGCCCGGGTCAGAGTATCCAGGCCCAGTACCTGGTCAATCTGGCTCAACGCCGCCGGCACCTGAATTACGTTGGTGTTGAGCAGCCCCTGCTCGCCGCTGTTGTTGCTGTAAACACCCATGAGCGTGTTGAACGCGATTTGCGCTAATGTAGCCGTGCCATCGGCCGTGACCAGCAGGCGGTTGGGCGCGATTTGCACATGGGTAAAGCCGTTTTGCGTGAGATAGTCGGCCACGGCCTGTGCTTGCGCCTGGGTCGGCCCGAACTGCTGGGTGCTTTCCGCGCTGCTCAACCACTGGTGATAGGACGGATTACCGGGCGTATGTTGCGCAGTGATGAGGCTGTTCAACGCATCGGGGTTATTGAGCTTGAGCACCACGGCAATCGAGACGGGGTCGCTGGCGCCAGCCGACCGCTGAAACTGAGCGGCAGAAGAATTGGCCGTTTGATTATCAATGGCCCGCCAATTGGCATTTGATTGGCTGTTTCCTTGCGCAAATGCCGCTGTTGCCACGAGCGAGAGCGCGAGGATCAGTCCTTGCGCACCCTGGCAGATCGTACTGGGTTTCATTTCGAATTCCTCTCCTTGTTCCGATGAACATTAAAAATTGTAACGTACGGCTGCGAGAATTGCTATAGTGTATTTATAATGCTTCGTAACACACATGTTGCAAAAAACGTACATTCACATCCTTATTTTAAGATGTGTCTATAGACTTTATTTATGCTGATGCTACATATTTTCTCTAAATGGTGTCGCTCACAATCATCAGGCACCCTGGCCGTGCTTTGCTGTATTCACCAGACATAGTGCATCGGTACCTTTGCCATTGTTCGTGTCATCGCCTTTGTGTCGCTGCATGTGTTGGCGATCATCGTCCAATAGCGATAGCCGTGGTGGCCGATGTGTTTTCCGGCAACCTCAGGATAGACAATCCAGCGGAAGAAAATAGTCAGGCGGATCGGTTGCGTTTTTGCCCACGACACTCATACCTTCGGGTACCTTGGCGTTGGTGCAAACCCAGGCGATTGGCACGACGGGCGCATCTTTGACGATGACGAGACGCAATGTCAGCGTCTTGCCACTGGCGTTGCGAGTGATGCGGTTGCCGAAAGTCATGTCAATCGCGCCGTTTTCAACTTCGATACGGTAAACGTAATTGCTAATAAATTTATCGGGCGCTGGCAGCCCCAGGCTGGCATTATCGGCGGGAAGCTGCTGGTATTTTTTGTGGCATTCAGCTTCGGCTTTTTGATGGGGCTAATTACTTTTAAAGCCTTTCTGAATACCGGCCTTAATGATGCGTTGCTGATAGGAAGGAAGCGCGAATGTTGCCATTATGTCGATCATGGCAATGACGATCATCGACTCGATCAGTGTAAATCCCAGGGGCTTGAACTGTTTTCAGGGTAAGGGTTCCAGAATAAGGGTTGCTAAACCGAAAACAGCACCTATCCAAAAAGCAGAGCGACAAGTATTTTTGAAACGATGTTTACACTGTTGTTCAAGGTTATCGTGTAGCGAATCAGCAAGTCGGCAGACGTTTCAATCAATTTTGACAACATTTCTCAAAGTTTTTAGATTATTTTGGCGATACATAACGCCGCACAGAAACCACCTGTACCCAGAGGCCAAGATTTCAGAGTATCGGCGATAGAAAATGGAGCGTCGAGAGTTTGAGTAGTTGAAAACGCAGATGCAAAAACGCGTTGCAGGCACTACTGGATCATCACATTCCCAGTTGCACGGGTGGCCATGATGAGCACATGCCGGAGGAGACAGGTGTTTCGACAGAAGCAGCGCCAGCCTAAGCGTGAAACGGGCTGGCGTGATTTTTTCGACAAGAACGCTCCAAGGACGAATCAAGCGCAGCCGATCAATCAGCACGCACAGCGGCGCCGGACGAAAGCGTCCGGGCAAAGAAGATCATTATTCCCATCAATAGAAGCAGCAAAAATACCCGGATACGGCTCTCAGTAAAATGGTCGAGCTGAAAGGCAATGGTAAATGGCTGGAATTTTGATGAAATTGTGCAAAAAGTAAAATAAATAATGGATAAAGTTATACTGCGCCGATGATAATTATTTTATATTGTTTGCAAACCATACCGTCCCCGCGCTCGCCATGCAAATAGCAGCAACATAAATCGGCGGTCCAAACGGGTTGGCTTTCATCAGCAGGGTGATGACGGATGACGATCGGCGTCAGTCCGCCCGATAGGGCGTAGGCGAGGTTGTAAGTGCATGAGATGCCGGAAATTTTGTTCTACCGGAGCTGTATCCAGGCGAACACCGGCGTTGCAACCACTGGCACAGATACCTTTGCGCGCAATGGCTTCAGAGGCGTACCCTGCGCGGGGCGATGCGCCTGCCCGTCAGGCGGCCACGACGCCCACGATGAACAGCAACTGGGTCAGTAGTGCTACCCGCACGGTCGGCGCTAGCATGGAGCGCATGGCTTCCGAGGTGCGGCGCGCCAGCACCAAGCGCGCCTGGAGCGCCAGCCACGGCAGTGTCAGCACGAACAGCCAGCCATGCCAGCCGGGCAACGCCCGCGCGGCGAAGATCGCCAGGCACAGCGGCGCCAGCGTGAGCAGCGCGGCGTGATAGTTGCGCGCCCATTGCCGGCCCAGATGCACGGCCAGGGTTTTTTTGCCTACTTGGGCGTCGGTGTCGATGTCGCGCAGGTTGTTGATATTGAGTACCGCGACCGCGAACAGCCCGCAGGCGCTGGCGGGCCAAAACACCAGCGCGTCGATACGCCCGGTTTGCAGCGCGTAGCTGCCGACCACGCCGACCCAGCCGAAAAAGATCAACACAGACAAATCGCCCAGCCCCAGATAACCATAGGCATAGCGCCCCAGCGTGTAGCCCAGCGCGGCGGCGATGCACGCGAGACCCAGCAGCACGAATAGCAGCGCCGCGTCGGGGTTGTGCGCCGCGCGCGCAATCAGCGCCGCACCGCTGGCCAGGCACAGGCCGCCGCAGACCCACAGCACCGCGCGCATCTGGGTCAGCGAAATGGCGCCGGTATGCAGCGCGCGCCGTGGGCCGATGCGCGCCGGGCCGTCGCTGCCCTTGCTCACGTCGCCGTAGTCGTTGGCCAGGTTGCACAGAATTTGCAGCAGCGTGGCCGTGAGCAGCGCCAGCACGGCGGTTACCAGGTC
>JAIRRE010000014.1 GCA_031256125.1 Burkholderiaceae bacterium | reverse complement strand
TATAAACCTTTTACTGACGAACAGTTGAGTCAGGCGCTACTGGAAGTGGTGAATTGAGATGGCTGATATTACTGAACAAGAAATTTGTGTGTTTGCGGAGGCTGTCGGCCACTATTTCAATCAAATGACCGGCGAGCAGGCAAAAATTGAAACATCATTTCTGGCTGAAGGCAGAACAGGTTTGCCGGCCTATGACTTTACGGGTCAAATCACGGTTGGCGGTCAATATCAAGGCTACATTTATTTTTCGGCGCCCAGGATCATGCTGACGAGACTGTTGCTGGAAATGAAGGAGCTACAGCAGACGGATGCCCAGTGGCTGGATGCGGTCGGCGAAATCGCCAACACACTATCCGGGAATGCACGCAAACATTTTGGCGAAACGATGGAAATTTCGACGCCAATGGCTGTTCGTGGCGCCCCGAAACAGTTTGCAGCGCCGGTACGGAAACGGCCTTATGTGATTTTGTTTAAATGGAAAAATTATGACGCGGCCGTAATCGTGGATATTGTTAGAAATTAACATAGACTCGACAAAGGCCGCAGGCGTAAATCCGCCGCAAGGCTGCGGCGCGGGCGATCTCTGGCGTGTTGTAGGAACACGTATGCCGACAACTGCCGTCCTTATTTGAAAACAAGCAGGCAAAGTGGCACAGCATGTCGAAACGACCAGCGCCATTCTCAAGCACAATCGCGCGATGACCTTGCTCCGGCCCACATCCACGCCCGGCCCCCGGCGCTTTGACTTGATCTGCTTCGATTGGGATGGCACGCTGTTCGATTCCACGGCCATCATTGCGCGCAGCATCCAGCAAGCGGTGGCCGATGTCGGCGGCACGCCGCCAACGGTTGCGCAGGCGGCCTATGTCATCGGGATGCCGTGGCAGTCCGCGCTGGCCAAGGCAGCGCCGGATGTGCCGCCGGAACGCTACCGCGATTTGGCGGCGCGCTACCACCTGCATTACCTGGCGCATCAGAACGATTTGGTGTTGTTTCCCGGCGTGCCGGAAATGTTGCTGGAACTGCGCGCGCGCGGTCATTGGCTGGCGATTGCGACCGGCAAGAGTCGCCGGGGCCTGGACGAGGTTTTGCGCTTGAGCCAACTGCAAGGGCTGCATCTGGCGGATTTATTCGACGGCTCGCGCACTGCCGATGAAACAGCGGGCAAACCCGATCCGCTGATGCTGCGCGAGTTGATGGCGCAATTCGATGTTTCGCTTGCGCGCACGCTGATGATCGGCGACACCACGCACGATTTGGAAATGGCCCGCAACGCCGGCTGTTGCAGCATCGGCGTGGGCTATGGGGCGCACGGTGACAGCGGCGAGTTCGCCGCGCTGGAGCCGCTGCTGGTAGCGCACTCGGTCGACCAATTGCACCGCTGGCTGGTCGATCATGCCTGATCTGCCCCTGCCTGGCGCAGCCATGTCCGAAGCCGGCGCGCCAGCGCACACCGAAACGCCAGCCGCCGTTTGGCTTTGCCGGTCGGAGGATCTGGTCGAACGGGGGCTGGCCGTTCCGTTCGAGGTAATCCATCAAGGGCAGCCGCTGCGCGCCTTCGCGGTGCGTTATCAGGGGCGGGTGGTGGCTTATCTGAACCGCTGCACCCACATCGAGATGGAAATGGACTACCGGCCCAACTGTTTCTTCGATCACACTGGGCAATGGCTGACATGCGCCACCCACGGCGCGCTTTACCGGCCCGATGATGGCCGGGGCGCAGGCGGCCCGTGCCGGGGCGGGTTGACGGCCATCGCGGTATCGGAGCGGGCTGGCAACGTTTACTGGCATCCATCGGTACGTACCCGTTTACCGGCAATTTGAATCAGAATCGCGAACATGGCAAACGAATCATTCCAATCTGAAGGCGGCGCTTCCTGGGAGCGCGCGGCCATCGAAAAACTGCTGCAAGCCGATGCCCGCGAGCGGCGCGCGGCACGGCGCTGGGCCATCATCAAAAGCCTGCTGTGGCTGGTGCTGGCGGCGGTCGTGGTCTGGTTGGCCTTTGCCGACCAGTTCAACCACAAGTCCACCGGACCGCACACGGCGATGGTGGCGATCAAAGGCGAAATTGCCAACGGCGCGGACGCTAGCGCCGACAAGATTTTGCCCGCCATGCGCGCGGCGCTCAAGGATGACGACACCAAGGCGCTGGTGCTGTTGATTGATTCGCCCGGCGGCAGTCCGGTGCAGGCCGGACTGATCAACGATGAAATTTTCCGCCTGAAAACGCGCTACCACAAGCCCATCTACGCCGTGGTGGAGGACAGTTGCACTTCGGCGGCGTACTACATCGCTTCGGCGGCGGACAAAATTTACGTGGACAAGGCCAGCATCGTCGGCAGCATCGGCGTGCTGATGGACGGTTTTGGCTTTACCGGTACGATGCAGAAACTTGGAATCGAGCGGCGCTTGTTAACTGCCGGCGAGAACAAGGGAATGCTCGATCCGTTTAGCCCTCTGAGCAGCGAGCAGCGTCAGTACGCACAAACGATGCTTGACCAGATTCACCAACAGTTCATCGACGTGGTCAAAAAAGGCCGGGGTGACCGCCTGAAAGAATCGCCCAAACTGTTCAGCGGCCTGTTCTGGACGGGCCAGCAGGCCGTGGACATGGGCTTGGTCGATGACTTTGGCAGTCTGGACTCGGTGGCGCGCAACGTCGTCAAGGCCAAAGACGTGGTGGACTATACCAACCGTCAAAATCTGGCCGAGCGCGTGGCCAAGCGCTTTGGCGCGGCCCTGGGACGGGGCGCGGTGGAGGCGCTCAAAGAGGTGACTTTGCGGTGAGCGCCGGCAAGCCCTAGGGCCTGTTCACGCTATTTCCACAGATCGCGTTGTGCATCCGAGGGGCTGGATGCAAGGCGCAGATGCG
>JAIRRE010000012.1 GCA_031256125.1 Burkholderiaceae bacterium | reverse complement strand
CGCATCAGCCTTGCCGGTGACGCGATACAGATCGAACAGCGCCAGCCAGGCATTCACGTCCTGACGGCGGCTGCCGCCCGCACCCACCAATTTGAGTAGCGTCAACTCGGCCGCCGCTTCGTCGCCGTTGGCAAAGGAAATGGCTGCTTCCTCGATCTCCGAGTCATTGCGCAGCGTCAGCACCTCCATGCTGCCCGCCAACTCATCTTCATAAACTGCGGCGGCGCGGCGCGGTTTGCCTCCAAGCGGAGTGGGCGAGCGGGACGCCATTTCGGGCGGAGCAAAAGGCGCGCGCAACTCTTCAGCGCCCGGCATGGGCAGTAAAGGATTCAGGCGCGGCGCAGGCGCGTCACTGGCGGCGGGCGGCGAGGCTGAGGGCCGGCGCTTGAACCCGGAAGCGGTGAATTCATCCAAATCAATTTCACCCGGCCCGCTGTAGGCGGTCAGACCATCGAGCGTGGAATCGGCCCACTTGGGGCGTGGCGCGGGCTTTGCGGGTGTCTGGCGCTGCGCAACCGACGGCCCAGGCGGCAGGGGCTGACTGGGCAGCGCCGCTTTGAGCGAGTCACGGTGATCGGGTTGCGGCTGGTACGTTTGCGTCAACACGGGCAGATCCAGCCCATTCGGTGGGGATGGCCGCTCGGATTTCTGGTTAGGCTCCGGCGTGGATGGCGGCGGTGGACGGTAAAGCGGCTTGGGAGCGGCAGGAGGGGGACGATTGAGCCTGGGCTGGCCCAGCACGCCGGCGCCGACGGGCAACGACGCAGGCACAAAGTTCGGCGCCGGCGCGGAATCCCGGACACCCTGCTCGCCCATGAATGCGGTCGCGGGCGGGCGAGCGCCCGTTGTGGCCGAAGTGGCAACAGCGGAAGGAGGCGCCATCGACTGCTCCAACGCCAATCGTGACGAGGGCGAGTGCGTATCACCCCCGCCTCTGCGAAACCAACTGTGCGACAACTGCGCTTCGATTTCGTCGATCTTGCGCAGAGTTTGGGCGCGCGGGTTGCCTCCGCTGTCCTGCCGGTCGGAATTTTCAGCGCCGTAGGACTGGGCCAGTTGGGTGCTGGTGTAGGACGATGTCAGTTCCATCGTTTCGAGCACATCGTCGCGCCGGCCCTTATGACGGATATTGCGCAGCATGTCGAATTCGTGCTTGCGCACGATGTCGTTGCGGCGTTTGCGCTCGATCATCTCTTTGAGCGCCTGGCGCGATTGGCCCGAGTCCGGCGGGCTAAGCTGGTCCAGATTACCCCAGTCGGTAGTCGGGTTATTGATAAATTTAACCACCTTGCTCAACAGGCCGGGGGAAGTTTCGGCACTCTTGCCCATGATGGCATTCCTTTCTCATCGACCCGGACCGCGCCGCCCCGGATCAGTCGCCAAACAGCTTTTGTTTGAGTTCGCGCCGCTGCTGCGCTTCCAGCGACAACGTGGCGGTGGGGCGCGCCAGCAGCCGCGCAACGCCAATGGGTTCGCCGGTTTCATCGCAATAACCATAGTCGCCTGCGTCGATACGGGCAATGGATTGCTCGATTTTCTTAAGCAATTTACGTTCCCGGTCACGCGTGCGCAATTCCAGGGCGTGTTCTTCTTCAATGGTAGCGCGGTCGGCGGGGTCGGGCACCACCACGGTGTCGCCGCGCAGATTCTCGGTCGTTTCGCCGGCGTTGTTGAGCAAGTCGTTTTTCAAAGTCAGAAGCCGCAGGCGGAAAAACGCCAATTGCTTGACATTCATGTACTCCTCGTCGGGCATAGCGATGACCTCGTCATCGCTCCATTGCTCAATCGGTTTGGTTTTCCAGTTGTTGATTAGGCGCGGGTCTTTTTTGATTTGAACAGGGTGAGCAACGGCAATCACGCGAGGGGGCATCGAATAAACAGCAAGCATCAAGGGAACGGTAAGAGGGCGGGCTGCCGTCTTGGCTTTGCGCGCCGGCGCGGCAACCCGTATTTTTTTGGAGACCGGCGCAGCCGGTTTGGCGTTTGGCGCGGCAGACTGGGCTGCGCGACGCGCGGTTTGAGTCTTGGGGGGGGCGGGATTCCTTGCAGTTTTGGAGGCCGGTTTGCGGGCCGGGGTTTTCTGGACTTTGGCGGTGACAGGCTTGGCAGCCGCCGCTTTTTTGACCGCGACCTTGGCGGACGCTTTGACTGCGGTCTTGGCCGTTGTTGCGCCTGTCGCCTTTTTTACAGGCGGCTTCTTCGCAACGAGCTTGCTGGAAGCGGCGGGTTTGACAGTTACGGACTTCTTGGAGGCTATTTTTTTCACCGGTACGCGAGGCGCGGATTTGGCCGCAGGCTTGCGCGCGACGACTTTGACTGTTGTCTTGCTGGCCGTTTTGCCACCCTTGGCCTTGACAACGGATTTGGCGGCGGACTTGGCAGCCCGCGCCGTTTTGGGGGCGGCGGACCTGGCGGATTGGGCCGGTTTCGCAGCGCTGGCAACAGCCTTGGACTTCACGTTACTTGTCTCCCATCAATCAGAGGCGCCGCCTTTGAGCTGACCAGGCGGCCCGGGTTGGACAGCAAGCCCGTCCTCTGGTCACACAAAACGCTAAGGGCTGCTTACCGCACAGAAAAGAAGGCGGCGATTGTAGGACTTGTGGCGCTTTTTGCAAGACCTGATCAAACAAAAAACGATGCGAGCGATTACACTCTGCACTGGTCAAGCCCTTGTGTGAGGATGTCGCGCGGCAGGTCGATACCGATGAAAACCATCTTGGAGACGCGTGGTTCATCGGCTTTCCAATCCGGCCCCAGATCGCTGCCCATGAGCTGGTGCACCCCCTGGAAGATCACCTTGCGCTGGGTACCCTTCATGTCCAGAACGCCCTTGTAGCGCAACATGCGCGGGCCGTAGATGTTGACGATGGCGCCCAGAAAATCTTCCAGCTTGGCCGGGTCGAAAGGCCGCTCGGCCTTGTACACAAAACTTTTCACATCGTCATCGGCATGGTGGTGGTGCGCGTGGTGGTGGCCCTCATGATCGTGATCGTGGTGATGATGGGCATGGTCGTCATGATCGTGGACGTGTTCATCCTCGGTCAAAAATTCCGGGTCGATGTCGAGCGTGGCGTTGAGGTTGAACCCCCGCAAGTCCAGCACGGACGCCAGCGGCACCTGGCCGAAATGCACCACCTGCTGCGGCGCGCGCGGATTCATGTGCTTGAGGCGATGCTGTAGCGCTTCCAGTTCGGCGGGCGTCACCAGGTCGGCCTTGCTGATGAAAAGCTGATCGGCAAAGCCCACCTGGCGGCGCGCCTCCTGCCGTTCGTCGAGCTGCCGCATGGCGTGCTTGGCGTCCACCACGGTCAGAATGGCGTCTAGCAGATAACTCTCGGCTACCTCATCGTCGATGAAGAAGGTCTGCGCTACCGGGCCGGGATCGGCCAGGCCGGTGGTTTCGATGACGATCCGCTCGAAGTCCAGCAGACCCTTGCGCTTCTTGGCCGCCAACAGCGACAGCGTATTGCGCAAATCCTCGCGAATGGTGCAGCATACGCAACCATTGTTCATCTGGAAAATCTGCTCCTCGGTGTCGCTGACGAGAATTTCGTTGTCGATGTTCTCCTCGCCAAATTCATTCTCGACGACGGCGATTTTTTGTCCATGCGTCTCGGTCAGCACCCGCTTGAGGAGCGTGGTTTTGCCAGACCCGAGAAAGCCGGTCAAGATGGTGGCGGGTATAAGAGGCATGGGGTAGTCGTTCCAAAAAGAAAAAGTGTAGCCTTTGCGTCAAGGCAATGCCGAGTAAGGCAACGCCTCATGCAGCCTGCGCGCGTTGGCGCGCCTGGATTTGGGATGATCTGCCTGGGCAGCAAAATGCAGCGGCGCCCGATGGTATCGTGGACATTTGTAACGAAACGAAAATTGCGCAAATTCAGGGGGCGGCAACTGGGCCGGATTTGTTCAGCATTGCCTCAAATACTCCAAGAAGCTGAACAGCCGCTGAAACTGTGTCATCCGGTTTTACCGGCTTTTCGTTATGGGGGTATCACTTGCTTGCCTTGCTTGTTATAGGCGGGCAGTGCAGAATCGTTTGACCGGTGCATTCCGTCACCCGACAGCGGTAGCATCCGGGCACACGAAATTCGAGCAACAACCCAAGGAGTATGCTCTATGAATTGCGTCCGCTTCAACCGCGCCATCCTCGCCGCTGCGCTGGCGGCATCGGCTATTACCGGTCTGGCTTGGGCGCCAGCGGCCAGCGCGCAGGCCGTCATCCTCGCGCCGCCCCGTGCTCGCTATGAGGCCGTTCCGCACTATCGACGCCCCGGCTACGCCTGGCGCGCGGGCTACTGGGGCTGGGCACATAGCCGTTACGTTTGGGTGCCGGGCTATTGGATCGCCGCCGCGCCGCCGGCTTACTACATCGCCCCACCGGTGTATTACGCTGCACCGCGATACGCCGCCGCGCCGCCACAACCTGCCCCGCCCGCCCAACCGGCGCCCGTGGCGCAAGTCATTCGCCTGCCTGCCGATGCGCTGTTCCATTTCGACCGCGGCGGCCCGGGCGACTTGCTGCCCGGCGGCGTCGATGCCATCAGCGACGCCGCTTCGCGCCTGCACGGCCTGAACTACAGCCGCATCGAGGTGCACGGCTACACCGACCGGCTCGGCTCGGCCCAGCACAACGCCACGCTCTCGCGCCAACGCGCCGAAACGGTACGAGCAATGCTCATCCGCGACGGCGTGCCCGCGGACCACATCTCCGCAGTGGGCATGGGTTCCAGCGACCCGGTCAGCCAATGCGGCAGCCAGTCGCGCAACGCGCTGATACGCTGCCTGCAACCGGATCGGCGCGTGGAAATCGTGGTCTATTCGGGTAGTTGATGCCCCGCTTTGCCGGGTACCCTGTCAAATTGACAGCGTACCCCTGCCGCTCATAGCCCCAGCCTAACCCGCGCCGCCTGATATTCGTGCTTGAGCCGCGCGATCAGTTCAGCCGCGGGCACCACGGCCTTGACGGCGCCGATGCCTTGGCCGCTGCCCCAGATGTCTTTCCACGCCTTTTTGGCATCGTCGGCAAAGCTCATCTTGCTTGGGTCGCTCTGTGGCAGGTTGTCCGGGTCCAGCCCCGCCGCGCGAATGGAGGGTGCCAGATAGTTGCCGTGCACGCCCGTAAACAGGTTGCTGTAAACGATGTCGTCGGACGTGCAATCCACCACCATCTGCTTGTAGGCCTCGGCCGCATGTGCTTCTTGCGTGGCGATGAAGGCGCTGCCGATATAAGCGAAGTCCGCGCCCATCGCCTGCGCGGCCAGAATCGCGCCGCCCGTGGCCATTGCGCCCGAAAGCGCCAACGGCCCGTCGAACCAGTCGCGGATTTCGGCGATCAGCGCAAACGGGCTTTTCACGCCCGCGTGTCCGCCCGCG
>JAIRRE010000193.1 GCA_031256125.1 Burkholderiaceae bacterium | reverse complement strand
GTGCGCGCAGTTCTCCGACGAATACTTTCGCCAGATCGACGCCGAGCGCGGCTACCCCGAAGCGTTCGTTCAGGCGCTGACCGAGGCGGGGTGGCTGGCCGCGCTGATTCCGCAGCAATACGGCGGATCGGGGCTGGGCCTGACCGAGGCCACGGTCATCATGGAAGAGATCAACCGCGCGGGCGGCAATTCGGGCGTGTGCCACGGCCAGATGTACAACATGGGCACGCTGCTGCGCCACGGCTCGGAGGCGCAAAAGCGCCAGTATCTGCCGCTGATCGCCAGCGGCGCGCTGCGCTTGCAATCCATGGGCGTGACCGAACCGACCACCGGCACCGATACCACGCGCCTGAAAACCACCGCCGTCAAAAAAGGCGACCGTTACGTGGTCAACGGCCAGAAGGTATGGATTTCGCGCGTGCAGCATTCCGACCTGATGATTCTGCTGGCGCGCACCACGCCGTTCGATCAAGTGGCGCGCAAATCCGAGGGCATGTCGATTTTTCTGGTCGATTTGCATCAGGCCATCGGCCACGGGCTGGAAGTGCGGCCTATCCGCAACATGGTCAACCACGAAACCAACGAACTGTTTTTCGACAACCTGGAAATCCCCGCCGAAAACCTGATTGGCGAGGAAGGCAAGGGCTTCAAATACATCCTCGACGGCCTGAACGCCGAGCGCACGCTGATTGCCGCCGAGTGCATCGGCGATGGCTACTGGTTCATCGACAAAGTGTCGGCCTACGCCAAGGAACGCGTGGTGTTCGGTCGCCCGATCGGCCAGAACCAGGGCGTGCAGTTCCCCATCGCGCGCGCCTACGTCAATGTGGAAGCGGCCAGCCTGATGCGTTACGAAGCCGCGCGGCGCTTCGACGCCGGCCAGCCCTGTGGCGCGCAAGCCAACATGGCCAAGCTGCTGGCCGCCGACGCCTCGTGGGAAGCGGCTAACGCCTGTCTGCAATTTCACGGCGGCTTTGGTTTCGCGCACGAATACGATGTCGAGCGCAAGTTCCGCGAAACGCGGCTGTATCAGGTCGCGCCGATTTCGACCAATCTGATCCTGTCCTACATCGCCGAACACGTGCTGAATCTGCCCCGTTCGTTTTGAAGCTCCGCCATGACCACTCCCGCTCACCCCAGCGCCGCGCTGGCCGCTTTCGCCAGCGAACTGCGCCACGATCAAATTCCCGCCGCCGTGCTGCGGCGCTGCGAAGACCTGCTGCTCGACGCCCTGGCCTCCATGCTGGCCGGCGCCAAGGCGCGCCCGGTGCTGGCGCTCGAAAACTATGCCCGCGACATGGGGCCTGCCGATGGCCCCGCCGAGGTGCTGATTTCGCGCCGCCGCACATCACCCCACTTCGCGGCGCTGGTCAACGCCGCCGCCGCCCATGTGGTCGAACAGGACGACGTGCACAACGGCGCGGTATTCCACCCGGCGGCGGTAGTCTTTCCGCCCGCGTTGGCGACGGCGCAGGCGCTGGGACGTTCCGGGCGCGACTTGTTAACCGCCGCCGTGGCCGGCTACGAGGTCGGCATCCGGGTCGGCGAATTTCTGGGCCGCTCGCACTACAAGGTCTTCCACACCACCGGCACCGCCGGAACGCTGGCCGCCGCTGCCGCCACGGGCCGCTTGCTTGGCCTCGACCCAGCCCAAATGCTCGACGCCTTCGGTTCGGCGGGCACGCAGGCGGCGGGCCTGTGGGAATTTCTGCGCGACGCCGCCGACTCCAAGCAATTGCACACCGCCAAGGCCGCCGCCGACGGGCTGATGGCCGCGTATCTGGCGCGGGAAGGCTTTACTGGCGCCCAGCACATCCTCGAAGGCCCACAGGGCATGGCCGCCGGCATGTCCACCAACGCCGATCCAGCCCGGCTCACTGACCGGCTGGGCACGCGCTGGGCGCTGGCCGAAACCTCGTTCAAATACCACGCCTCGTGCCGTCACACCCACCCCGCCGCTGACGCGCTGCAAAAAGCCATGCGTGAACACGGCCTTGCCGCCGACGGCATCGACCGGGTGGTCGCGCACGTGCACCAAGGCGCCATCGACGTACTCGGCCCGGTCACCGACCCGCGCACCGTGCATCAATCCAAATTCTCGATGGGCACCGTGCTGGCGCTGATCGCGCTGCGCGGTCAGGCGGGCCTGGCTGAATTCGACGCCGCCCCTGGCGACCGCGCCGTGGCCGCCTTCCGCGACAAAGTGCACATGCAATTCGACGAAGAAATCGACCGCGCTTACCCGGAGCGCTGGATCGGCAAGGTCACGGTCTACACCACCGATGGCCGCACGCTGCGCGCCCGCGTCGATGAACCCAAGGGTGACCCCGGCAACACCTTGACCCGTCCCGAAATCGAGGACAAGGCCATGCGGCTGGGCATCTATGCCAGGGCCGCCACCGAGGCGCAAATGCGCGCGCTAATTGACACGGTGTGGCGGCTGGACGCGCTGCCCAAGGTCGGTTTTTTGCTGGCTGCCTGATTCCGTCAACCAGCGCGTCCGCTGCGCTTCACGCCGGCAAATATCCTTCCACCGACAAATACCGCTCCCCGGTGTCGTAGTTAAAGCCCAGCACGCGTGTACCAGAAGGCAGTTCCAGCAGCTTTTGCGCGATGGCCGCCAGCGTGGCGCCACTGCTGATGCCGACCAACATGCCTTCCTCGCGTGCCGAACGGCGGCCGTATTCGCGCGCAGCTTCGGCATCGACCTGAATCACGCCGTCCAGCAGATGGGTATCGAGGTTCTTGGGAATGAAGCCCGCGCCTATGCCCTGAATGGGGTGTGGCGCAGGCTGTCCGCCACTGATGACCGGCGAGAGCGTTGGCTCCACGGCAAACACTTTGAGCTTGGGCCATTGCGCCTTGAGCGCGCGCGCCACGCCCGTCAGGTGCCCGCCCGTACCCACGCCGGTGATGAGCGCGTCCAGCCCGTCGGGAAAATCGGCCAAGATTTCCCGCGCTGTAGCCTTTTCGTGAATCGCGGCGTTGGCCGGGTTCTCGAATTGCTGCGGAATCCACGCGCCGGGTGTACTGGCGGCCAATTCCTGGGCGCGCGCGATGGCGCCTTTCATGCCTTTTT
>JAIRRE010000178.1 GCA_031256125.1 Burkholderiaceae bacterium | reverse complement strand
TGACGCTCTCGCGGCTGGAGGGCAACCCGCCGCCGGGTCTGCACGAACGGGCCGATTTGCGCGCGTTGACAGCGCAATGCGCGGACGAGGCGCAGGCTCTGTCGGCACGCCTGTACGGAGCGGGCGCGCAGCATATCGAGGTGGACAGCGCGCCGGATTTCGACCTGGCGGGCGCGGCGGGCGAATTGCGCAGCGCGATGGGCAATTTGCTGGCCAACGCCGTGCGTTATTCCGGCGCCAAGGGCGTCATCAAGGCGCGCTGGTCGCGCGATGCCGACGGCGGCGCGCGTTGGGAGGTCGCCGACAACGGCCCCGGCATCGCGCCGGAACACCTGCCGCGTTTGGCCGAGCGCTTCTACCGCGTTGACCGCAGCCGTGCCCGCGACGCCAGCGGCGAAGGCGGCACCGGGCTGGGCCTGTCCATCGCCCGACACGTGGCCGAACGCCACGGCGGCGCGCTGCGCATCGCTAGCGAGCTGGGGCAGGGGTCGCGTTTTGCGCTGGCGTTCCCGCAAGGGCGGGTATTGCAGGGGCCGGACGGGTCGCCGTGAATCCATCCCGCCGCTGATAGATCACCAACGTTTCCCAGCGATCGACAGGATGGCGGATAGCGGCGGCGCGCTGCCAGGGCTGGCCTTGCGCCGAGGCTTCAAAAGCGCGCTGCCGCCATGCGCCGCGCACCAACCAGGGGCAGACGGGGGACGAAGACAGCGGCGCCGTCACCCAGCCGCCGTGAAAGCGCAGCGCGGCGATTTGCGCGCTGGTCAGGTTCTGTACGTTCACGCATGGCGCGCCGTCGCCGATCACGGCCCGCACCTGCTGTATTTGCGCGGCGTAGCTGCGGGCGTAGTCGAACGCGGGCAGCCACAGCGTCATCAGCAGCAGCCAGCACAGCGCGGTTCCGCCGGCGGGCAGCACCAGGCTTTTCCATAGCGCGGCGCGGTGGCGGCCCGCGCGCCAATGCACCAGCAGCCCCCATGCCAGCGTGCCCGCCAGCGCCGCTATAAAACCAAGCCACTGCCATTGCTGGTGAAAACCCGGTGCCAGGCGCGCCACGTTGGCTGCGGGCTGCGGCGGAAAGCCGGTCAGCGTGGCGATCCACATCACCCAGATGAAGATGGCCCAGCCGGTGAAAAACAACACCGTGAACCAGTCGATGAAGGCCGCGCCGCTGCGTTTGAAGGTCGGCAGCGCAAAGGCTGCCAGCGCCGCCAGCCCCGGCAGCGCCAGTAGCAGGCAACGGTCAGGCGGGGAGCCGATCAGGGCCGAGACCAGCGGCATGCAGGCCAGCATCGTCGGTAGTGCAAGGTGCCAGTTCTGACTGGGCGCAAGCGCTTGTCGCCGCCAGCGCCACAGCGTCCACAGCGCCAGCGGCCAGGCCGGCCAGGTAAACCAGATCAGCAGCTTGATCCGGTCGCGCCATGTCACCCAGCGCAGCGGCAGCGCCAAATGCCAGTGCCACCAGCCCAGCCGCCAGGCCAGCAGCGCGCAAACGGCGGTGGCGATCAGCAACGTGACGAAGGCCGCCGCGCGCCAGTTCCCCGCCATTTTGTCGGGCCGCACGCGCGGCAGCCCCACGGTGACGATGGCGCCGATGACGAGGGCGATGCCGCTCGCGCCTGATAGCGCCAGGCCGATCAGCCCAAGGGCCGCCGCCGCGAGCGCCGCGACCGGCTTGAATGGCAGCGCCGCCAGGCCGTAGAACAGCAGTGCCGCGCAAAACAATTGGGTCAGTGCGGGCGCGGTTTCGTGCGAGAACTGCGCCAGCCCCAGCGTGGCGATGAACGCCAGCAGCGCCCCGTCAGCCAGCGCGCGCGCATAGCTTTGCGGGTCGGCCTCGCCGCCGAAGGCGAAAGCCACCGGCTGTGCGCTGGTGTGCCGCGCCAGATGGGCCACCGCGCCCCAGACAGCGGCCAGCGCGCCGGCCAGCATCAGCATGAACGGCAGGCGCACGGCCAGCTCTGGCGCGAGCCAGCCGCCGGTAATCTGCAACACCCACGCGCCGATCCAGTAGGGCAGCAACGCGGCATCGTCATGCAGCATTCCAGCGGGCGCGAGCCATGCTTGCCAATGCGGCGCGGCGGCCAACTCCCGCATCACGCCAAAGGACGTGATGTCAGCGCCCTTCCAGGGGTTGCGGCCCACGTAGCCGGGCACGGTGTAAACGGCGCACAGCAACAATAGCGCCCAGCGCGGCAGGCGGCGCACGGCGCTCTGGGCGACAAGGGCGGGGCTGGGGGTGGTGACCACGGGGGCGGGGGAAATGCCAGGGGCGGGATGAGCTGTTAAACGAAAGGGCAGCGCGGTTGCCCGGGCTGCCCTTGATGCGGCGTTGGCGCGGCGCTTTTTGGTTTCAGCGCGCGACCTTGCCGTAACGGTTGCGGAACTTCTCGACGCGCCCGCCCATGTTGTCCACCGATTTTTGCGTGCCGGTATAGAACGGGTGCGATTCGCTGGAGGTATCGAGCTTGAATAGCGGCAGCTCGCGCCCGTCGTCGAGCTTGATGGTTTCCCGGGTGCCGACGCACGAGCGCGTCACGAACTTGAAGTTGTTGGACAGGTCCACGAAGCACACTTCGCGGTAATTGGGGTGAATGCCTTCACGCATGGGAATGTTCCTTATGACGAATGCGGCAGCCGCGGCCGGAGGGCGATGGAGATCACGATGGAGTCCGGCGGTACTTTTCGCAGAATTATTAATTATAAGAGCAACGGCCTATCAACCGCCGCGCCGCATCATGTCGAAAAACTCGACATTGGTCTTGGTGGCCTTCATGCTCTTGATGACCATTTCCATGGCCTCGATCTCGTCCATGCTGTACATGAACTGACGCAGGATGCGAGTCTTTTGCAGCACTTCCGGTTGTAGCAGCAATTCTTCGCGCCGGGTGCCGGAGCGGTTGAGCTGAATCGAGGGGAACACGCGCTTTTCGTACAGCCGCCGGTCCAGGTGGATTTCGCTGTTGCCAGTGCCTTTGAATTCTTCAAAGATTACCTCGTCCATGCGGCTGCCGGTGTCGATCAGCGCCGTGGCGATGATGGTCAGGCTGCCGCCTTCTTCCACGTTGCGCGCCGCGCCCAGAAAGCGCTTGGGCCGGTGCAGCGCGTTGGCGTCCACGCCGCCGGTAAGCACCTTGCCGGATGATGGCACCACGTTGTTGTAAGCGCGCGCCAGGCGGGTGATAGAGTCCAGCAGGATCACCACGTCTTTTTTGAGTTCGACCAGGCGCTTGGCGCGCTCGATCACCATTTCGGCCACGTGCACGTGGCGCGAGGCTGGTTCGTCGAACGTGGAGGCGATGACTTCCGCGCGCACCGAGCGCTGCATGTCGGTCACTTCTTCGGGCCGTTCATCGACCAGCAGCACCATCATGTGGCTGTCGGGGTAGTTGGCCGAAATGGCATGGGCGATGGTCTGCATCATCACCGTCTTGCCGCTCTTGGGCGGCGCGACGATCAGCGCGCGCTGGCCTTTGCCGATGGGCGCAATCACGTCGATGATGCGGCCGGTGTAGTTTTCCTCGCCCTTGAAGTTATCGCGTTCGAGTTTCATCTGCTCCTTGGGAAACAGGGGCGTCAGATTCTCGAACATCACCTTGTGCTTGTTCTGCTCGGGCGGCCCGCCGTTGACGGCATCGAGCCGGTTGAGGGCAAAGTAGCGCTCGCCGTCCTTGGGCGTGCGCACCTCGCCTTCGATCATGTCGCCGGTGTGCAGATTGAAGCGCCGCACCTGGCTGGGGCTGATGTAGATGTCGTCGGTGCTGGCGGTGTAGCTGGTGTCGGGGCTGCGCAGAAAGCCGAAGCCGTCGGGCAAAATTTCGAGCACACCGTCGGCGAACACCTGCTCGCCCGCGCGGGCGCGCTTTTTGATGATGGCGAACATCAGCTCCTGCTTGCGCATACGGCCGGTGTTCTCGATCTCCAGTTCCTCGGCCTGTTTGAGCACTTCGGAAACGTGCAGCGCCTTGAGTTCGTTCAGATGCATGGGAAAGAAACCTGTAATGTGTGCTGCGGCGCGCGAGCGGTTGTGTGCCGATCAGCGCAGCCAGTGGAACCCGGTGAGACGAGTTTTTGGGGAATTGGAAAGAAGGGAAAAGGGAAGGGGAAAAGGCGGTGCAGCTTTGCTGCGCTTGTGGCGGGCCGGAAAAGCCGGGCCGCTTATCGAAGCGCCTGGCGGCACCCCTGGCGTTGGCACAGGAACTTCAAAGGTTGTGCCAGCGCGGATTGAAATTATGACAGAGAAAGCCGTGCGTCAAGCGGTTCCGTAGGGAAATCAAGCCGGTTTGTGGTTGGCAACGCGAACCGCGATGCCCCTTCTTTTGACTGGCCGCGCCACTCACGCCAACTGCTTGTCGATGAATTGCGTCAATTGCGCCTTGGGCAGCGCCCCGACCTGCGTGGCGGCCAGTTGCCCGTTCTTGAACACCATGAGCGTGGGAATGCCGCGAATGCCAAAGCGCGCCGGCACGGCCTGGTTGTCGTCCACGTTGATTTTGGCGAATTTCATCTTGCCGCCGTAGCTGGCGGCCAGTTCGTCGATCATCGGCGCGATCTGCTTGCACGGGCCGCACCATTCGGCCCAGAAGTCCACCAAGACGGGTTTGTCGGATTGGAGCACGTCCGCCTCGAACGAGTCGTCGCTGACATGCTGGATGAGTGCATTGGCCATGATGGCACAGTCCTTTCTTTTTGGAGATGGCAAAAAAGTACCGGCGATTCTGTCAGATCGGGCGGTGTCTTGCCTGGTGTTAAATTGCGTCACTGCTCTCCAACAAGCTCGGCAGATCAGCCAATACTTTTTCCTGACACGCCGCCAACATCCGGTCTAATTCCTGCCGCACGTGGCTATAAGACGATTCGCTCCAGTAAGCCAGCGGCTGCGGTGGGTCCGACTGGTCACTGCATTTCACCAGAATGGGCGGCATGACCCAACTGTTTTCCCGGCGTTTGTACACATCCAAATGCAGCACGAGCCGATACTGAGCGTCTTCCGACCCCAACAGTGTGTCGTAAATCAAGTTGGCGCTTCCGCCGCCTGCCAAAAGCGGGTAGCGGAAACTGCGATCCTGCCCAATATGGTTCTGGGTCATGCGGGCGTTGACGGCTTCCTGGAGCGATTGGACAAATGCCGTCTGTACCGGGTTTTGCAAATTGGTACGGTCGCTTGCATCCTCAATGCGCTCGCCTTTGAGATCGTTCTTGCTGAACCCCTTCACTGCAACGCCACCGCCGAGTGCGAGCATCAGCACATTCAGGCCCACCTGCGCGGCTGCGGACCGGCCTGTGGTTTCTCGCCGAACGATAGTAACTTCCGTGGGTGGCTCTTTCAATACGCTACCGTCTATGAACCGCGTTGAATATGCGACTTGCAGCACTCCGGGAGCCGAAGATTTGGAAGGCTCGGATGCACAGCCAGCCAACAGGGCAACACAGCCCAATACCGCTGCAAGACCAAATTTCATCTTGTATTTCATGAAAGCCCTTTATTCTTATCGGATTGCAGCACGTCCGCCTCGAACGAGTCGTCGCTGACGTGCTGGATGAGTTCACTGGACATGAGGAAAGAGTCCTTTATTTCAGGAGAATGAAACCGCTACGCAAGCGGACAATGCTATTAGATAAGGCCCGGCTCGCCTTGGCGCAAGGCCGGGCCGCGGCGCTTATCCCTGCACCCCGCTCAGGCACAGGTACTTGAGTTCGACGTATTCCTCAATGCCGTGCCGCGAGCCTTCGCGGCCCAGGCCGGATTGTTTGACGCCGCCAAAAGGCGCGTGCTCATAGGAAATCAGGCCCGTGTTGATGCCCACCATGCCGTATTCCAGCGCCTCGGCCACGCGCGTGATGCGGCCCGCGTCCCGCGCGTAGAAATAACTGGCCAGACCGTAAATGGTGGCGTTGGCAGCGGTGATGGCTTCGGCTTCGGTCTTGAAGCGGAACACCGGCGCAAACGGGCCGAAGGTTTCTTCCTGCGCGCACAGCATGTCCGGGGTGGCATTGGCGACCACTGTCGGCTCGTGGAATTGGCCTTTGAGCCGTTTGCCGCCCGCGACCAGCTTGCCGCCTTTTTTCAGTGCGTCCTTGACGTGGCGCTCCACCTTGTCCACGGCAGCCGGTTCGATCAGCGGCCCTTGCGTCACGTCCGCGTCGAAGCCGTTGCCGACCTTGAGCGCTTCGACCTTGGCGGCGAATTTCTGGACGAAGGCGTCGTACACCCCGTCCTGCACATACAGCCGGTTGGCGCATACGCAGGTCTGGCCCGCGTTGCGGTACTTGCTGGCCATTGCGCCTTCCACGGCGGCGTCCAGGTCGGCATCGTCGAACACGATGAACGGCGCGTTGCCGCCCAATTCCAGCGACAGCTTCTTGATCGTCGGTGCGCATTGGGTCATCAGGATGCGGCCCACCTCGGTCGAGCCGGTGAACGACAGGTGCCGCACCACGTCGCTTTCGCACAGCACTTTGCCGACGCCCGCCGCGTCGGTGCTGGTGATGACGTTCATCACGCCCGCCGGCAGCCCGGCGCGCAGCGCCAGTTCCGCCGCCGCCAAGGCGGTCAGCGGCGTGAGTTCCGCCGGTTTGATGACCACCGGGCAGCCCGCCGCCAACGCCGGGGCGACCTTGCGCGTAATCATCGCCAACGGGAAATTCCACGGCGTAATGGCTGCGCACACGCCAATCGGCTGGCGCAGCGCCAGAATGCGCTGATTGGCATTGGGCGCGGCCAGAATTTCGCCATCGACGCGCTTGGCTTCTTCGGCGAACCATTCGACAAAACTCGCGCCGTAGCTCACTTCGCCCTTGGCCTCGGCCAGCGGCTTGCCTTGTTCGGCGGTCATCAGCCGCGCCAGGTCATCCTGGTTGGCCATCAACAGATTGAACCACTTGAGCAAAATGGCGTGGCGCTGTTTGGCGGCCATGGCGCGCCAGGCCGGCCAAGCCGCTTGCGCCGCATCAATGGCGGCCTTGGTTTCTTTTTTGCCCAGATCGGCCACTTCGGCCAACTGCTTGCCCGTAGCCGGGTCCAGCACGGCGAAGCGGCTTTTGCTCGGAATCCACTGGCCGTTGATGAGGCCATCGGTCTTGAGCAACGAGGGGTCTTTCAGCGCGGCGAGCGGCGAGGTTTTGGCGGTAGTCATACCCTGTCTCCTGAGAAGGTAAAGAACGCGGGGCATTGTAGGGATACGCCGGGCAGCCTTGGCTATGGCGAGGTCATGGACCGACTTGGCGGACAATCGCGCCTTTTCTTTTATTGCCGCCAGGTCTGCCGTGGAGCGGTCGCTGACGGCGGGTTTCTTTCGGGCACACTGTTGCCCAGTTTTGGTTTCGTTTTGACTTTCCCAGCTCCCCTCACAACGGCCCCCGTGCCGATGATCGAACTCACCGGCATCCACTTGCGCTATCCAGGCAAGGGCGGCGCGGCGCTTCATGCGCTGCGCGGCATCGACCTGAGCATCGGCGCTGGCGAGGTGTTTGGCATCATCGGCAAAAGCGGCGCCGGCAAAAGCTCGCTGGTGCGCACCATCAACCTGCTTAACCGCCCCACCGAAGGCCAGGTGCGCGTTGGCGGGGTCGATTTGATGACGCTGGGCGCGGCAGGGCTGCGCGCCGCGCGGCGCGAAATCGGCATGGTGTTCCAGCATTTCAATCTGCTGGCCGCGCGCACGGTTTACGCCAATGTGGCGCTGCCGCTGGAGCTGCAAGGGCTGTCTGGCGGGGCGATCCGTGAACGGGTGATGCCGCTGCTGGAGCTGGTCGGGCTGGCGCCATTGGCGGACCGCTACCCGGCGCAAATCAGCGGCGGACAAAAACAGCGCGTGGGCATTGCGCGGGCCTTGGCCAGCCGCCCCAAAGTGTTGCTCTCAGACGAGGCCACCTCGGCGCTGGACCCTGAAACCACACGCGCGATTCTGGCGTTGCTGCAACGCATCAACCGCGAACTGGGGTTGACCATTGTGCTGATTGCACACCAGATGCAGGTGATCCGCCAGATTGCCCAGCGGGTGGCGGTCATGGAGGCGGGGCGCATTGTCGAGCAGGGCACGGTGCTGGAGGTATTTACCCATCCGCGCCAAGCCATTACGCGCAGCCTGATCGAGGAGGTTTTGCCCCAGCGTCTGCCCGAAGGTGTGCTGGCGCATGTGGCCGCGCGCCGCGCCACGCTGCCGCCGGGGCATGACGGGCGCTTGCTGCGCCTGACCTACGCGGGCGAGCGGGCCGAGCAACCGCTACTGTCGCGCCTGATTCGCGTGCACGGCGTGGACGCCAATATTCTGCACGGACAGGTGGACGAGATACAGGGCCAGGCGTTCGGGGTGCTGGCGGTGTATGTCAGCGGCCTGGCCGCGTCGGTGCAAGCCGTGGCCGCAGGGCTGGCCGAAGCCGAGGTGCAGGTGCGCGACGTGACGCAAGCGCCCGATCCCGGCGATCAGGCCGAAGTTTGAACCCGAAGCAAGGAGGGCTTGAAATATGTTCGAGGATTTCAGCGGTGAAATGCTGGGCCTGTTTGGCCAGTCGCTGTGGGAAACGCTGGTGATGGTGGGGCTGTCCGGCTTGGCGGGGGCACTCATAGGCGTGCCGGCCGGAGTTGCGCTGCGCCTGACCGACCGTGGCGGCGTGTTGCAAAACCCGATTGCCAATCGCGTCATAGGCGGCATCGTCAACGCCGTGCGCTCCACGCCCTTCATTATTTTGCTGGTGGCGATCATCCCGTTCACGCGCTTGATCGTGGGGTCGTCGATCGGCACAGCGGCGGCCATCGTGCCGCTGACCATCGCCGCCGCGCCCTTCGTTGCGCGGCTGGTGGAAACGGCGCTGCGCGAAGTCGATGTCGGGCTGATCGAAGCGGCGCAAGCTATGGGCGCGACCACGGCGCAAATCGTGTTCAAAGTGCTGCTGCCCGAAGCGCTGCCGGGCATCGTGGCGGGCCTGACCATCACTTTGGTAACGCTAACCGGCTATTCCGCGATGGCCGGCGCCATCGGTGGCGGCGGCTTGGGCGACCTGGGTATTCGCTACGGCTACCAACGCTTTCTGCCCGATGTGATGCTGGCCGTGGTGGTGGTGCTGATCGTGTTCGTGCAGGTGGTACAAAGCCTGGGCGACTGGATCGTACGGCGGCTTTCGCACCGGTAAGGCGCGGTCGAAGCGGAGCGTTCCACGTGGCCTTGACCATTGTTGCGGGTTTGTTTTTTGAGTGAAAGGGTATTCATGAACAAGCGTTTCTTGCTGCGCGCGCTTGGCGCGTCGGTGTTGACATTCGGCCTGGTGTTGTCTGCATACGGGCAGGACAAAACCAGCATCAAGGTAGGCGTGACCGCGGGGCCGCACGCGCAGGTCATGGAGGCCGTCAAGAAGGTCGCTGCCCAGGAAGGGCTGAATATCCAGATCATCGAGTTCAGCGACTATGTACAGCCCAACGCGGCGCTGGCATCGGGCGATCTGGACGCCAATAGCTACCAGCACCAGCCGTATTTGGAGCAGCAGATCAAGGATCGTGGCTACAAGTTTGCGGTGGTGGGCAAATCCATCAATTTGCCCATCGGGATTTATTCAAAAAAGGTCAAACATCTCGATGACCTCAAAAGCGGCGCGCGCTTTGGCATCCCGAATGACCCGACCAACGGCGGGCGCGTGCTGTTGCTGCTTCAGGAAAAGGGTTTGATCAAACTCAAGCCCGGAACGGGCCTGGAAGCTACACCACTGGATGTGGCAGAAAATCCTAAAAAACTGCGCTTCGTGGAACTCGATGCAGCGCAACTGCCGCGCTCGCTGGACGATTTGGACGCAGTGGCCATCAATACCAATTTTGCAATGTCGGCTGGCTTGAATCCATCGCGCGACGCCATTGGGCTGGAAGGCGCCAAGAGTCCCTACATCAATATTTTGGTGGTACGAGAGGCCGACAAGGACCAGCCTTGGGTCGCCAGGTTCGTCAAGGCATATCACTCGCCGGAGGTGCGTGCATTTATCGAACAGCAATTCAAAGGCGCGATCCTGCCGGCATGGTGAAAGGCATGATGGGTGTGCAATTGAATTTCTTCAAAACGATTCTGGTTTTCGTGAAAGGCCCCGCGTGTTCAAGAACCTGATGCTGTACCGGCTGGGCAAGGGCTGGCCCAAGTCCGCCGCGCAATGGAGCGA
>JAIRRE010000162.1 GCA_031256125.1 Burkholderiaceae bacterium | reverse complement strand
TGATATGAAGAACAACGCGATCCGCAAGATCACGCCGCATTGAGGCCGTTGCCTTGATGCTGGAGGTATATCGCGCAAGGCAATTAACGGTTGTCATGCGCGGGAATATCACCTATTCGCATCAGCGCCAGCGCTCGCACTTTTGACAAGCGCCTGGATAGCCGGCTCTCGTTGCTGTCTTGCGGAGAGGAGGCAATTGGCGCATCCATCTGAAATGGCAAATAAGCATCGAGGGCTTGCTTGCGGACACGCCTGACGGCATAATTTTTAACTTTCACCGCCTCCGGTCCGCATACGTCATGCTTTACCAGATCTACGAAACCAACCGCTCGCTCATCGAGCCATTTGCCGAAATGGCCAATGCCGCGTCACAAATGTACCGCGACCCGCTCTCGCCGATGAGTCAAATGCCGATGGCTAAACGCATAGCGGCGGCCTGCGCGCTGTTTCACCGGATGGGCAAGGATTACGAAAAGCCCCAGTTTGGCATTCGCGCGGTGGAGATAAACGGCCAGCGCGTGGCTATTGACGAGCGCGTTGAACTCGAAAAGCCCTTTTGCGAGCTGCGTCGCTTCAAGCGTTATTCCGACGATCCGCAGACACTGGAAGTGCTCAAGACCCAGCCCGCGGTGCTGCTTGTGGCGCCCCTGTCGGGCCATTACGCCACGCTGCTGCGCGATACCGTGCGCGCGTCGCTGCAAGATCACAAAGTCTATATCACCGACTGGAAAAATGCACGCACGGTGCCGCTCTCCGAGGGCGAATTTCACCTGGACGATTACGTCAATTACGTGCAGGACTTCATCCGGCACATGCAACGCTTATACGGCAACTGCCACGTCATCAGCGTGTGCCAGCCGACCGTGCCGGTGCTGGCCGCCGTGTCGCTGATGGCCAGCCGCGGGGAGAAAACGCCTATTTCGATGACCATGATGGGCGGCCCTATCGACGCCCGGCGTTCACCCACGGCGGTCAACGGTCTGGCAACTTCCAAGAGTCACAGTTGGTTCGAGAACAACGTCATTTACCGCGTGCCGGCCAATTACCCCGGCGCGGGGCGGCGCGTGTACCCGGGGTTTTTGCAGCACGCGGGGTTCGTGGCGATGAACCCGGACCGGCATGTCAACAGCCACCTGGACTATTACCAAGACCTCATCAAGGGCGACCAATCAAGCGTGGCTTCGCACCGTTCGTTTTACGACGAATACAACGCCGTGCTGGACATGGACGCGGACTACTATCTGGAAACCATCAAGACGGTATTTCAGGATTTCAAGCTGATTAACGGCATTTGGGATGTGCGCTCGCCCGACGGCCAGATTGAGCGGGTGCGGCCACAGGATATACGCGGCACGCGCTTGCAGACGGTGGAAGGCGAACTCGACGATATTTCCGGTTCCGGCCAGACCCAAGCCGCGCACGATCTGTGCACCGGTATTGGACGCCGCGCGGGCGACCATTACGAAGTGCCCGGCGCGGGCCACTACGGCATCTTCAGTGGACGGCGCTGGCGCGAGCAGGTCTATCCGCACGTGCGGGACTTTATCGCCGAAAGCGGTCGCGCCGCCGCTGGCCAAGCGTGACTGCCGGGCCGGACGGCATCAGTCCGCCCGCGCAATCATTGGCCGAGCGCCTGCTGGACGCGCTGCCGCAAACCCAGTGCGCGCGTTGTGGTTGGCCCGATTGTGCCGCCTACGCGCAAGCCATTGCAGCGGGCGCGACCGGTATTAACCAGTGTCCGCCCGGCGGCGAGCAAGGCATCGCGCGGCTGGCCGCTATCGCCGGGCAAAGCGCGCAGCCGCTGGACCCGGCGCGTGGCGCGCAAGGCCCGCGCAGTGTCGCCATCATTGATGAAAGCTGGTGCATTGGCTGCACGTTGTGCATCAAGGCCTGTCCGGTCGATTGCATTGTCGGCGCCAACAAACGGATGCACACCGTGATCGAGGCCGAATGCACCGGCTGTGAACTGTGCGTGCCCGTCTGTCCAGTCGATTGCATTGCGATGGAAAACGTCACGGGCAGTCAAACCGGCTGGGCCGCGTGGAGCCAGCGCCAGGCCGACGCGGCGCGCGCGCGCTATCAATTTGCAAGCGCCCGGCGTAAACGGCAGGAGTATGAGCTTCAGCAGCGCCAGCAAGCCAAGGCGCATGACAAGCTTGAGCGCTTGAGTGAACTGACCAAGAACGCCCAAGGCGCGGAACTGGCGCGCAAGCGCGCCGTGATCGAAGCGGCGCTGGCCCGCGCGCGGGAAAAGCAGGAACAAGCAGCGCAGGCGGCGGCGCGCAAATAACGACAGATCAAAATACAGCGCGACCAGCACGCATGAAGGTGCGCCGGGTTTGATTGGCCTGCCGGTGTTCAAGAGCATCAACATCGTGTGCGATGCCACATCCGCCGCGCTCGCGGCATTGCCAATAGGGTTCGCACAACTGCAATTTTTTACCGTTTGCCGGTCGCCCATAGGCTGTCGCGCAAGACACATCCATGTCTCCGGCACGACTTTGGCCCGGTTCGTCCAGGGTGATGATGGGATTGACATTGTTTTTTGTGAAAGGGAATTCCACCCATGTCCGAGGCCTACATCGTGACCGCCGTACGCACGGCGGGCGGGCGCCGCAATGGCAAACTCTCCGGCTGGCATCCGGTCGATCTGGCCGCGCAGGTGCTGGACGCGCTGGTCGAGCGCAGCGGGGCCGATCCGGCGCTGGTGGAAGACGTGTTCATGGGCTGCGTGAGTCAGGCTGGCGAACAGGCGAACAACGTGGCGCGCAACGCGGTGCTGGCTTGCGCCCAATTGCCCGAATCGGTGCCGGGCACGTCGATCGACCGCCAATGCGGTTCGTCGCAGCAGGCGCTGCATTTCGCCGCGCAGGCTGTCAAATCGGGCGCGATGGACGTGGTGATTGCCGCCGGGGTGGAATCAATGAGCCGCGTGCCGATGGGAACGACCAGCAAATTGCCGCGCGATGCGGGCTTGGGCCATTACCAGAGTCCGCGCATCCGCCAGCGCTACCACGATGTGGAGTTCAGCCAGTTCATGGGCGCGGAGATGATGGCCAAAAAATACCGGTTGAACAAGGACCAGCTCGACGCCTACGCCCTGAAAAGCCATCAGCGCGGCATCGCGGCCACCCAGTCCGGCGCGTTCAAGGACGAAATTCTGCCGATCGAAATCCGCGATGACCAGGGCCAGCCGACCGGCCAGATGCTGACCGCCGACGAAGGCCTGCGGCTGGACGCCACGCTGGAGTCGATTCAAAGCGTCAAGCGGCTCAAAGAGGACGGCGTGATTACCGCCGCCAACGCCAGCCAAATTTGCGATGGCGCGGCGGGCTTGCTGGTGGTCAACGAAAAGGGCTTGAAGGCGCTGGGCGCTCAGCCGCTGGCGCGCATCCACCACATGACGGTATTGGGGCACGACCCGGTCATCATGCTGGAAGCGCCGCTGCCCGGCACCGATATCGCGTTGCGCAAAGCCGGAATGCGTATCGGCGACATCGACCTGTTCGAGGTCAACGAAGCCTTTGCCCCGGTACCGCTGGCCTGGCTCCAGCACACCGGGGCGGACCCGCAGCGGCTCAACGTCAACGGCGGCGCCATTGCGCTGGGGCATCCACTGGGCGCGACCGGCGCCAAATTAATGACCACGCTGGTACACGCGCTGGGCCGGCACGGCAAGCGTTGGGGCCTGCAAACCATGTGCGAAGGTGGGGGCATGGCCAACGTGACCATCGTCGAACGCCTGTAAGAAAGGGGAAGGCCATGACAGCGCCCAGCGTAGCCTCCCAGGAATTGGTGCTGCAAGAGCGGCACGGCGCGGTGGCCGTGCTGCGGTTCAACGACCCGGAACGGCTCAATCCGATGAGCGAGCCTTTGCAGCGCCAGTTGCACGAACACTTGTCGGCGCTGGCCGGCGAAGCCCAGGGCGGAAGCGTGCGCGCCCGGATACTGAC
>JAIRRE010000126.1 GCA_031256125.1 Burkholderiaceae bacterium | reverse complement strand
TTAATCAAAGACCCCGGGGAAACTGCCGCGTTTGGCGCGGCACGTATTTCAATTCCGGCTCATCAATTCGTCGAAGCTCAGTTTTTTCTCGGTGACCTTGGCTAGGGAGAGCACGTATTGGGTGACGTTGTTCTCGATCACCATCGCTTCCACGTTCGCCAGGCGGTCCGGTTCGTCGTAGTAGTAGCGCACTACATCATCGGGTTTTTCGTAGCTGGAGGCCAGCTCTTCGACTTGGGCGCGGATTTGTTCGGGCGTGGCCTGTAGGTTGTGCGTGCGCACCAGTTCGCCCACCACCAATCCTAGCCGCACGCGCTGCTCGGCTTGCGGGCGAAATATGTCATCGGGGAACGGTGCTTTGTCGGCATCCTTGATGCCGCGCGCTTTTAAGTCGGCGCGGGCGGCGGCGGTCATGCGCTCGATTTCGGCTTGCACGCTGATTTTTGGCAGGTCCAGCTCGGCGAGTTTGACCACCGCGTCGAGCGTGGCCTGCCTGTTGCGCGCGGTGGTACGGAACTTGATCTCGCGCGCCAGATTTTTCTGGATGTCCTCTCGCAATGCGGCTACCGTGGCGCTCGCCACGCCCAGCGATTTGGCCAGCGCGTCGTTCACTTCGGGCAGGTGCTGGGCTTCGATTTTTTTGATCGTGACCATGAAATCGGCCGTTTTACCCGCCACGTCCTTGCCGTGGTAATCGGCGGGAAAGGAGAGCGGGAAAGTCTTACTCTCGCCTGTCTTCAGGCCAAGCACGGGCGCTTCAAATTCCTTGAGCATCTGGCCTTCGCCGATGACGAAGGCGAAATCTTCCGCTTTGCCGCCCTCGAACGGCTCGCCGTCGATCTTGCCGCTAAAGTCCACCGTCACGCGGTCACTATCCTGGGCAACGGCGTCTTGGGCGCGCTGGGCAAAGCTGCGGCGTTGCTTGCGCAGGATTTCCACCGTGCGGTCGATGGCCTCGTCGGTCACCTCGGCGGTGGCTTTTTCAATTTCCGCGCTGGCTAAGTCGCCGAACTTGATCTCGGGTAATACCTCGAACACCGCCTCGAAGCTGACTTGCTCTCCGGTCGCGCCGTCCTTTTCGGTAATGACGGGCTGACCGGCCACGCGCAGCTTGGCTTCATTGGCAGCGGTGAAAAACGCCTCGCCGACTTTGTCGTTGACCACCTCATATTGCACCGAGTAGCCGTAACGCTGCGTGACGATGCTCAGGGGCACCTTGCCCGGGCGAAAACCGTCGATCCGGGCGGTGCGGGCGAGCTTCTTCAGGCGCGTATCGACTTCTTTGCGGATGACTTCCACGGGCAGCGTGAGCGTCATCTTGCGTTCGAGTTTTTCCAGGGTTTCGATTTGGGGTGCGGACATAGAGAAAAGCGGATATGCGTTGTGAGAAATCGGCGGCCCGGATCGCGCTGGTGCTTTACCGCACCGGGCAAACGGATCGAAAGCTTATAAGTCTAACAGGGGCAGGGAGGGGAAGCAGGCCAGCAACGCGCGCCGGTTTGTTTGAGCCGACATGTGTGTTGTTGGCGGTGATGAACAGCGCTTACCGTTCCAGCGTGCCGCTCCCTGCCGCGCGTTCGCGGTCAATGACCTGCGCCGGTTCGTATTCGATCTGCCAAAAAATGAAGGCCGAGCCGATGGTAATCAGCCCGATGACGACCAGCGTGAGTTGAAACGCGGGCAGCGATTGCCCGCCGCCAGCGCGGGCCGATACGTGTAGCCAGTCAGCCATCGCAGTCAGCAGCCCCGCCGCCACACTCACGCCCATGCTCATGCCCAACATTTGCACCATGCTGAACAGGCTGTTGCCCGCCGCCGCGCCGTCCCGGTCCAGATCCTTGAGCGTGACGGTGTTCATGGCGGTGAATTGCAGCGAATTAACCGCGCCGAATGCGGCCAGTTGAATGATGCGCAGCCACAGCGGCTCGCTGGCGGTCATTAGCGCGAAGCTGGCTGTCAGAATGCCCACTAGGATGGTGTTGGTCAAGAGCACGCGCCGGTAGCCGAAGTGGACGATGACGGGTGTGACCACCCGTTTGGTCAGCATGCCGGCAATGGCCATCGGCAACATCAGCATCCCCGCTTGCGCCGGGCTGTAGCCCATGCCCAGTTGCATCAGCAGCGGGATCAGGTAGGGCATCGCGCCCGAACCGATGCGCGCGAACAGGTTGCCCAGCAGTCCGACGCGGAAACTCTGGATGCCGAACAGCCGCGGCGGAAACAGCGGCGCGCGGGAGCGCAGCGCGTGCAGCCAATAGGTCGTCAGCATGGCCAGGCCCAGTATCAGCAACATCACCACAATGGCGTGCTTGAGCGCCAGGCTGCCCATGCCGTCCAGCGCCAACGAGGTGCTGACCATCGCCACTGTCAGCATCAGGTAGCCGCCGGTGTCGAAATGCCCCGGATCGGGGCTGCGCAGTTCGGGCATGGCCGCCAGCGTGGTGATGACGCCCAGCACGCCGATGGGCAGGTTAATTAGGAAAATCCAGTGCCAGGACATGGCTTGTACCAGCCAGCCGCCCAGGGTCGGGCCGATCAGCGGGCCGATCAGACCGGGGATGGCCACGAAGCTCATCGCTTCCAGAAATGCCTCACGCGGAAACACGCGCAGCACTGCCAGCCGTCCGACCGGCAGCAGCATCGCGCCGCCCACGCCTTGCAGCACCCGCGCGGCGATTAGCCAGCCCAGCGTCGGCGACATGGCGCACGCTAACGAACCGACGGTAAACAGCACGATGGCCGCCAGGTACACTCGCTTGGTGCCCAGCGCGTCGGCCAGCCAGCCGGTGGACGGAATCACCACCGCCATGGTGAGCGCGTAGGCTACCACCACCATCTGCATATGCAGCGGACTTTCATGCAGAGCCTGGGCCATGCCCGGCAACGCGGTGTTGACGATGGTGCCATCCAGGCTTTGCATGAAAAAGCCGATCGCCACCAGCCACAGCAGCGCGCGGTGGCGCGCCGATTGAAACGTCGGCGCGGATGGCGTGGCATCGGTCATGGCGCGAACAATTCCAGCAGGCGATCCAGCCCCCCAGCGTTGATCGCCACCTGCGCCTGCTCGCGCACCTTGGGTTTGGCGTGATAGGCCACCGACAATCCTGCAACGGCCATCATCGGCAAATCGTTGGCACCGTCGCCCACCGCGATGGCCTGGCCGGGTTCGCAACCGATCAGGCTGCATGTGGTTAGCAACGTTTCGCGCTTCATTGAGCCATCACAGATGTCGCCCCAGCTTTGCGGCAGGATGCGGCCCGTAAGCCGGCCTTCGATGATCTCCAGCCGGTTGCTGCGCACGAAGTCCAATGCCAGCCGCGCGCGCAGCCGTTCAGCGAAGTATGTGAATCCGCCCGATACCAGCAGCACTTTCAACCCGGCTGCCTTGCAGGCCAGAATTAGCTCCGCCGCGCCGGGATTCAGGCGCAGCCGCTCGCGGTAAACCTGGTCAAGCTGGCGCTCAGTGACGCCCGCCAGCAGCGCTAGGCGTCGGCGCAAACTGTCCTTGAAATCGGTAATTTCGCCGCGCATCGCGGCCTCGGTAATCGCCGCCACCTCGGCCTTGCGTCCCACGGCATCGGCGATTTCATCGACGCACTCGATATTGATGAGTGTCGAATCCATGTCGAAGGCAATTAGCCGGAAATCGGCAAGCGACAACGGCGGCTGAACACCGCGCAGCGTTAAGCCGGGAGCCAATTCGAAAGAGGTGGAGCAAGCCGCGGAATCTTGAATCATCAGGAGCGCCATTATGGTGGCCGCCGGGTTTCGTCCTTGGGCGATACGCGGCAAACCCGCCTGGTACGACGCGCATACCCATGCGATGGGCGTTGCCTTGAGCCATTGTCCCGGCCTTGTCAGGACTGGGCGCCGCTGGCCGGGTAGCTGGATAGAATGACTCACAGCACTTTCTTATCAATACCCGATTTGTGAGGAGATCAGCAGCATGAAAGCACTCGTCGCGGTTAAGCGCGTAGTGGATTACAACGTCAAAGTACGTGTCAAGAGCGACCAAACGGGCGTTGACGTCGCCAACGTCAAGATGAGTATGAATCCGTTCGACGAAATTGCGATGGAAGAGGCTGTGCGCCTGAAAGAAAAAGGGGTGGTTAGCGAGATCGTCGCCGTCTCGTGCGGCGTGGCGCAATGTCAGGAAACGCTGCGCACCGCGATGGCCATTGGCGCCGATCGCGGTATTTTGGTCGAGACCGACGCGGAGCTGCAACCGCTGGCGGTGGCCAAGCTGCTCAAGGCCATCGTGGACAAAGAGCAGCCGCAGATCATCATTCTGGGCAAGCAGGCTATCGACGACGACGCCAACCAGACTGGCCAGATGCTGGCGGCGCTGGCCGATCTGCCACAGGCGACCTTCGCCAGCAAAGTGGTTGTGGGGGGCGGCAAGGCGACCGTGACGCGCGAGGTC
>JAIRRE010000355.1 GCA_031256125.1 Burkholderiaceae bacterium | reverse complement strand
GGGCGAAAACGATGCGGCATTGTCAAACGTGAACAGCGCCGCATTGTTGACCACGGCATCGAGCCGCCCCATGTCGGCCACCACCGATGGAACCAGCGCTCGCACCTGCATCTCATCGGCCAGGTCGGCAGGAAACAAGGCGCTGCCGGGCGTATGCCGGGCACAATCGACAACCGTTTTCTGCGCGTCCTCGTCGGCGACGCGCGCATGTACCGCCACCCGCCAGCCCGCGCACGCACAGGCCAACGCAATGGCGCGCCCCAGCCGCCGCGCCGCGCCGGTGACCAGCACGGTTGGGGTGTCAGCAGGTACAACCGTCATCATGGACTCTTGGGCCACAACACCCACAACTCGATCGGCTGCTTCAAGCGTCCGGCCAGGTCGCCCGCATCCGGCCCCCAGCCCGCGAAGTAATCGGCGCGCAGCGCGCCGGTGATGGCCGTGCCGGTATCCTGCGCAAACACCAGACGCGCCAGATCGGCCTGCGGCCCGCTGGAGGCCAGCCACACCGGCGTGCCCAGCGGAATGCTTTGCGGATCGACCGCAATCGAACGTCCCGGCGTCAGCGCCACGCCTTGTGCGCCGGGTGGACCCGATTGCGCGTCCAGCGGCGGCAAATCCTGCTCGCGGAAAAACACCACGCGCGGATTGCTCCATAAAAAGTCGTTGACCCGATCCGGGTTGGCTGCCAGCCAAGTCTTGATGCCGGGCCAGGTGGCATCGCGCACCGCGCCTTGGTCGAGCAGCCATTTGCCCGGACTGCGATAGGGCTGCCCGTTGGTTCCGGCAAACGTCAGACGCGCCATGCGCTGGCTGCCGTCGGCTTCGGTAATCAGCAGCCGCCCGGAACCCTGGATTTGCAGGATCAGCGCGTCCACTGGATCGGCCAGCCAGGCGATTTCGCTGCCCGCCAGTTGCGCGCGCGCGGCGTCGTTGGTCGCCATGTCCTGCCGCGAATACCAAGGCTGGCGCTGCGCCAGCCCGGGCGGCGGCGCATAAAGGGGCGAGTCGAAAAGCCCCGGCTGTTGGACGCGCGATGCCTCGAAATACGGCTCGAAATAGCCCGTCAGCAAGCCGGATGTAGCGTTGCCCGAAGCCGGCTCCACGCGATACGGCTGCAAGTGCGCACGCAGCCAGTTGCGCTGCTCATCGGGCGTGGCCAGCGACAACAGCCGCACCTGGTCGCACAGCGGCGCGAACATGGGTGTAGGGCGCTCGCAGTTCCTGATCCAGGCATTCCAGGCGTCGGCGGTGTCGTCGGCATCAAAGCCCGGCAGGTCGTTCCAATCTACGGGTATCCAGCGGCTTTTGGGATGTTCCTCCGATCCGTGAAACATTCCGCCGGTTCCGGTGGTCGCAGGCCAGCCCTCCCCAAGTCGCGTGCCGCCAGCGGGTTGTTGGTGTGCACAGCCCGCGAGGAAAACCAACGCCACCGCCGCCCCAGCCAGTGCCGCGCCACGCACAGCAAGCCACCTAGCCAAGGGCCAAGCCGTACCCGCCATGGATGGCACTCGATCATCCAATATCGGCATTTCTCTCATACGGTGGGGGAAAAAGGTCGGTCTCCAATCCTAGTGCGCCGGAACTCCGGGCAAGTTGCACCAATGGGAACACGTTACACACCAACTATAAGGATATTCTTTATGCGTGACGCACTATAAATAAATGAACTTATATATTCCAGACTGCACCCATAGCCAAGGAGAGCGCAGCAATGCGAGCAACCCCAATGATCCAGCTTGATGCGCAGACAGCGCGCCCATTACGGGCACAGGCCAGGTTGGAACGCGCGGGCAACAACGCTCTTTATACTTTGAAGGCTACCGAGCAAGTTCCTTCCCAGAAAGCCCCGTTTTGTCCCTCCTCGCCGCCGAAGTTCGCCGCCGCCGTACGTTCGCCATCATTTCCCACCCCGACGCGGGCAAGACCACGCTGACAGAAAAGCTGCTGCTGTTCTCTGGCGCGATCCAGATCGCGGGCAGCGTCAAGGCGCGCAAGGCCAGCCGCCATGCCACCAGCGACTGGATGGAGATTGAAAAGCAGCGCGGCATTTCGGTGGCTTCCAGCGTGATGCAGATGAGTTACCGCGACTGCGTCATCAATCTGCTGGATACGCCGGGGCACAAGGATTTTTCCGAAGACACCTATCGCGTACTCACCGCCGTGGATGCGGCGTTAATGGTGATCGACGCGGCCAACGGCGTGGAAGACCAGACGCGGCGGCTGATCGAAGTTTGCCGTCAACGCGACACGCCGATCCTGACCTTCGTCAACAAGATGGACCGCGAGGTGCGCGATCCGCTGGACCTGCTCGATGAGGTGGAGCGCGAACTGGGTATGCCCTGCGTGCCCATGACCTGGCCGGTGGGGCAGGGCAAGATTTTTGGCGGCATCATCAACCTGCGCAGCCGCGCCATGACGGTATTCGAGGCGGGCAGCGAGCGCCGCCCGCAAGACTTTGAGACCATCGCGCTCACCGAACGTGACGCGCTGCTGGCGCGCTTCGGCCACACTTTTGAGACTGCCAGCGAAACCATGGAACTGGCCGTGGGCGCGTCGCCCACATGGGACCACGCATCTTTTCTGGCGGCCCGGCAAACGCCGGTGTTCTTCGGCTCCGGCGTCAATAACTTTGGCGTGATGGAGGTGCTGGACGCCCTGGTCGATCTGGCTCCGCCGCCGCAGCCGCGTTTAAGCACGGTCACAGTGGGCGGCAAGATCGAGGAGCAAACGATGCAGCCCGACGATCCGGCGTTTTCGGGTGTCGTCTTCAAGGTGCAGGCCAACATGGACCCGGCCCACCGCGACCGCATCGCCTTCGTGCGCGTGGCCTCGGGCCGCTACGCGCCGGGCATGAAGCTCAAGGTGCAACGCACCGGCAAGGAACTGCGCCCGACCAGCGTCGTCACGTTTTTGAGCCAGCGACGCGAAGCGGTCGATGAGGCTTACGCGGGCGACATCATCGGCTTTACCACGCACGGCGGCGTGCAACTGGGCGACACCATCACCGACGGCAGCGTGGCGCTGCAATACACCGGGCTGCCGTTCTTCGCGCCGGAACTGTTCATGACCGTGGCGCTGCGCAATCCCTTGCGCACCAAGCAATTGCAGCAGGGGCTGGCGCAACTGGGCGAGGAAGGCGCGATCCAGGTCTTCAAGCCCGATGCAGGCGGCAACATGCTGCTGGGCGCGGTCGGGCAACTGCAATTCGAAGTGGTGCAGCACCGCCTGAAAACCGAGTACGACTGCGACGTGCGGCTGGAAGGCTGCCCCTACACCGGCGCGCGCTGGATCAGCGCCGCCACGCCCGATCTGCTTCGCGAATTCCAGGCCGCCTACCCCATGCGCATGGCGCACGACGCAGCCGGAGCACTGGCGTATCTGTGCACCAGCCCCTATGACGTGCGGCTGGCGCAGGAGCGCTTCCCCAAGGTCGAATTCCACCCGCTACGCGAACACGCAGGGTTGGCGTTGCAAGCAGCGTGAAGGTGCAGAACCGTTGACACGTTTTCCCCCGGAGCGGTATTGCCCGTGAATCACAGCGACGCGCATGCCCCTTTGCCTCATACCCTGCGCGGTCTGGCCGCTGTATTTGTCTCGACTTTCTGCTTGCTGGTGGGCAACTTCATGCTTTCGCCGCTGCTACTGCTGCGGCTCAAAAGCGCGGGCATGTCCACGGCGCTGGCGGGATCGTTCGCCGCCATGAGCTGGATCGGCATTTTCTGTGTCACGCCATTTGCCTCGGCGATCGTGCGGCGGCTGGGACGGCGGCGCGCGTTCTGGCTTTCGGCGGCAGTGCCAGCGCTGACCGCCATCGGCTTTGCGCTGACCACCCGCCACGCGGCGTGGTTTCCACTGACATTGCTGGCGGGATTGGCCGCCGGTCTGCGCTGGGTGTTGTCGGAAGCGATGGTGGCGGAACTCTCGCTGCCGCAATGGCGAGGCCGCGCGGTGGCGTTGTTCGAGACCATGCTGGGCGCCACCTTTGTGATCGGCCCCGCGCTGCTGGCCGCCATCGGCCCGCAACGCCCCGCCGCGCTGGGAGCGGCCATAGTCTGCATTGCGCTGGGCGCGGTTATCAGCGCGGCCATCCCCGCGCTGGCCGACCCGCCGCACGCGCCAACCGCAGAGGCGGATGCTGCCGCTGAAAACAGCGCCGCCGAAACCGGCTGGCGTGGCGTATGGCAGGCGCTGCGCGCGCGACCGGCGTTCATGGCGGTGGGCTTCGTCGGGGGTTTTTTTGAAAGCGGCCTGTCGTCGATCCTGCCGCTCTATGGGCTGTCGGCGGGCATGGGTGCGACGGTGGCGGTGATGCTGGTGTCCGCCAGTGGGCTGGGCAGTGCGGGGCTGGTTTTCCCGTTAGGTTGGCTGGCCGACCGCATGGCGCGGGGCGATCCGGTACGCGCGCGGCACCGCTTGATGCGCGATTGCGCCGGGGTAACGCTGGCCGCAGCATTGGCCCTGCCGTGGCTGATCGGTAATCCTTGGGCTGCCGGGGCGCTGGCCTTTCTGTGGGGCGGCATGGGCGGCGGCCTTTACACCCTGGTCATGGTGGACATCGGCTCGCGTGCGCGGGGCATTGCCCTGGTCAACGGCACCGCCGTGCTGGTGCTGGCCTATACGCTGGGCGGTGTATTGGCCCCGGCTTTGGGCGCATTGGCGCTGCAAGCCTCGCCCACGCTTGCCTTTCCGGCGCTGTTAATCGTCGTGGCGGGGCTGGGGTGCTGGTTGCTGCGACGTTTGAAGTAATTACGGTTGCGTAGATACGGCATAATTACAATTTCGTAGATACGTTCGATTGCGCATTGAAAAACAAACGTGCAAAAAGGTAAGCCGCTCAGACGGCCCCCAGACTGTGCGTTGTCCACCCAGGAAGCCGCCATGACCACGACTACCACCACCGCCAAAGTCTTCATCGCCGGTAACAGCCAAGCGGTGCGCTTGCCCAAGGCATTCCGCGTGCAAGCGCGCCAGATGTGGATCAGCAAGAATGAGGTCACAGGCGAGATCACGCTCAAGCCCAAGGACGAGGATCGGTATCAGGATGAAATCAGCGCATTGATGAACCTGGTGCGCTCGTTGCCGTTTGAGACCAGCTTCATTGCGCCGCGTGACGATACATGGCGGCCCAGCCCGTTCGAGGACGGGCTAGTGAGCGGCCCATCCGCCGCCTCGGCGCCGCGTCCGCGCAAACGCAGCCGGCGCCCATCCACAGCGGCCTAATGGCCATGCGCTACATGCTCGATACCAACATCCTGGGCTATTTCATCCAGGGTACCTCGGCGCATCTGCTTACACGCATGGAGCAAGCGCTGCGCGAGCGCACTGCCGCCATTTCCATCATCACCCTGGCGGAAACGCGGTACGGCCAGCGGCTCTTGGCACGCACAGACCGGCGGCAACCGGCCATCGACCAGTTGCTCGACAAACTACCCGCCCTGCCTTGGGGCCTGCCGGCCGCCGAACACTACGCCGCCATCAAAGCCCACCTCAGACAAGCGGGTACGCCCATCGGCGAACTTGACACCCAAATCGCCGCCCACGCTCTAGCCGAAGGGCTGACGCTGGTCACGCACAACCGGCGGCATTTCGAGCGCATCGAAGCACTCGCAGTGGAGGATTGGCGGGAAGACGCAGGTTGAACGCGAAATAACAACCATAATGAGTCATGCCGCGCGGCTGTTGGTTCGGAGCCGCGCATGGAGACAGGCCCACGATTACCGACCATGAACGATTTACCCTCGACCCACGAGCGCGCCGTGCGCGATGTCCTGGCGCGCCACGCGGACACGCCCGGTGCGCTGCTGCCGGTACTGCACGACATTCAGGATGCGCTCGGCTTCGTGCCGCCCGCTGCCTTGCCCGCCATCGCGGCGGCGCTCGACCTCTCGCGCGCCGAGGTGCATGGCGTGCTTGGTTATTACCCCGACTTCCGCAGCACGCCGCCCGCGCCGCACCGGCTACGGGTGTGTCGCGCCGAAGCCTGCCGGGCGATGGGCGGGCAGGCGCTGCTCGATCACGCGCGGCAGCGCCTGGGGTGCGATAACGCGGGCCGCAGCGCCAACGGCGCGGTCGATGTCGAGGCGGTTTATTGCTTGGGGCTTTGCGCTTGTTCGCCCGCACTGATGCTCGATGGTCAGTTGCACGCGCGCGTCGATGCACCGCGGCTGGATGCACTGGTCGATGGATTGCATGATCCGTTACCAGAACCGGAAGCCCACGCATGAACGCCGTCACCATTTACGTGCCGCGCGATTCGGCGGCGCTGGCTCTGGGGGCCGAACGGGTCGCGCAGCGGATGGCGCATGAGGCCCGCTCGCGCGGGCTGAACGTGCACATCGTTCGCAACGGTTCGCGCGGTCTGTTCTGGCTTGAACCGCTGGTCGAAGTGGCCACGCCAGCGGGGCGTATCGGCTACGGCCCGGTTACCGAAAATCAGGTGCCGCGCCTGTTCGACGCTGGTTTTCTGACCGGCGGCGC
>JAIRRE010000005.1 GCA_031256125.1 Burkholderiaceae bacterium | reverse complement strand
CCAGCAGCGCGCCCTCGCAAGCCGACAGCGAGCGGCTGACCTCGTAGCTGAAGTCCACGTGGCCGGGCGTGTCGATCAGGTTCAGGTTGTAGGTCTGGCCGTTGCGGGCCGTGTATTGCAACGCCGCCGTTTGCGCCTTGATGGTGATGCCGCGTTCGCGCTCGATGTCCATCGAATCGAGCACCTGCGCCTCCATCTCGCGGTCGCTCAGGCCGCCGCAGCGCTGGATCAGCCGGTCGGCCAATGTCGATTTGCCGTGATCGATGTGGGCGATGATCGAAAAATTGCGGATGTGATCCATCTGGGGATTTCAAAGCGCCAAGCGCCAACGGTTCATGAAAAAAGGGCGCGCCGGAGAGGGGCGCGCCCTTGAACCAACGATCGGTCTATGTCTGGCAACTGCGATAGTTGGACCGTCATTTTAGGCAAAAAGAACTGCTGTCGAGCTGTCCGGTCGGCCTACTGCAAACGGTCAAACACCGCAAATACACCAGTTACACACAAAATATCAACAGAATATAAAAAGGTTTTCCTCAGGGCGTTTTTGGCTTCGGCCAGATAAGCATAAATTGCACCAAATCATTGCGTTGTATCAGCATATTGACGGGTTTTCCAGCAGCTGATGAAAGCGATTTATCAACAGCCGCATCGAACTCTCGGGCGGTATTGGTTTCGGTGTTGCCAACCGACAAAATTACGTCGCCTTCGCGCAACCCGGCGCGGGCTGCGGCGCCACTGGCTTGGTCGATGCGCACGCCGTGCGGTACTTTGAGGTCACGCCGCTGATCGGCGCTCAGATCACTCACCACCAGTCCGAGTTGCCGGACCGCTGGGCTACTCGCGGGCGCCGCTTCAGACGCCTTGTTCGCGGGCGGCTTGCCTCCCACGGCTTGATCGCCATCCATTTCGGCGACGGTCAGCGTCAAATCGCGCGTCTGTCCGCGCCGGAATATCGTCACGCTGGCGCGCGTACCCGGCTTGGTGTCACCCACCAAGCGCGGCAAATCGGTGGCATTGTCGATGGCCTGGCCATTGAAGCGCGTAATGATGTCGCCCGGCTCGACGCCAGCCTTGGCCGCCGGCGAATCGGCCTGCACATGTCGCACCAGCGCGCCTTTCGGTTTGCCCAGCCCGATGGCCTGAGCTACTTCACGCGAGACCTGACCGATGCTGACGCCGATAAGCCCGCGTGTAACATGGCCGTTGGTGCGCAATTGGTTGCTCACGCGGATCGCCTCGTCGATCGGAATGGCGAACGAAATGCCCATGAACCCGCCCGAGCGCGAGTAAATCTGGCTGTTGATGCCCACCACCTCGCCGCGCATGTTAATCAGCGGCCCGCCGGAGTTGCCCGGATTGACCGCCACGTCGGTCTGGATGAAAGGCAGGTAATCGCCGGTGTCGCGCTGTTTGGCGCTGACGATGCCGGCGGTGACGGTGTTGTCCAGGCCGAACGGCGAACCGATCGCCATCACCCATTCACCCACCCGGAGCTTGCCCACGTCGCCGATGTGGGCTGCCGGTAGATTGTTGGCATCGATCTTGACCACCGCCACGTCGGTGCGCTTGTCCGCGCCGATGATCTTGGCCTTGAATTCGCGTTTATCCGCGAGCGTTACCGTCACCTCGTCCGCGCCCTCGATCACGTGGGCGTTGGTCATGACGTAGCCGTCGGGCGTCAAGATGAAACCCGACCCCACGCCCTTGGGCACCTCCGGCCCCGGCCCTGGCGGCTGCGCGCGCTTGGGACGTGGCATCTGAGGTGGCAGGTTCGGCATCGGCATACCAAAAAAGTGCCGGAAAAAGTCCTGCATCTGCTGATCCGGCCCATCGTCGGCAGCCGCATCGGTGCGCGCGCTGGTACGAATGTTCACCACCATCGGCGCGACCTGTTCGACCAGATCGGCAAAATCGGGCAAGCCGCGCACCACCAAGGGCGCGGCAGTAGTAGCCGCCGGCGCTGACGCGACTGCGGCGCTGTTAGGTGTCGCAGACACGGCAGCTGGCGCGGCCCAGCTTTGTGCCGTGACGCCCAGCATCATGGCGGCGGCCAACAAAGGCTGGCGCATTTTGAATGATGGCATGTACTTCATCACAATCAATTCCTCAAGCAGGTTTTATCAGGTTGGCCATCGCGTGAACGGGGATGGAATATGACTCAAAATCAAGCATAAAGTTTTCACCGGCACGGACGCAGGGTACAAAAACATAAAGCCGACACTTTCACCGCAACCGCGACACCCCGGTCACAAACCGCCGCAAGGTTGGTAGCGGGACTTCGCCCACGGCAGCGGCAACCCAGTTCGTATCGCCGATACGGCGCACCAACAGGTGTGTAGCGCCAACGGCCGAATCAAGCTCACCGGTGTTGCCGCCGCCCTGCCGCACAGGATCGTAGCGATCAATAAACACCGACACCGCCGCCAGCCCATCGGAAAACACGCATTGGAACGAATGTGACCGGGCTGCAATGTCCCGACGACCGCTATCGGCGGCCGCGCCGACCGGCCCCCTGGCATCAGACTGTGCACTGCCGGCAGTCGCTGGAACCGCCGCCTCGTCCTGGATCTGCACCGGCTGGCGATAACAATTTTGCAACGCAAAGCCTGGCACGGACGAACCGGACGGCCCGCCGATTTGCCAGCCCTCGGCCATTGCCGTGGTCAAGACGCGCGCGGCGCGCTCGACCCGCCAGCCGCGCTGCTGGTGCATCTGGCGCAGCAGCGCGCCGACGCTCACCGGCGCGTCAAATGCCAGATCGGAAAACGCCGCCTGCTCCAGCACGCGCCCGCGTTCATCGAGCGTTTGCAGCTTGATCGCCAAGCCCGTGCGCCGTTCGCTCCACACGCGGTAGCCGTAACGCAGAGAGTCGCGCGGCACAAACCGCACCACGTCGGTCATGAAGCCCGCCACGCGTTCTTGTCCCGCCTGCTGGGCGTCATAGTAATCGGCAGGCGTAATCCCCTGCTGCGCGCCGGGCAGGTTGGGAAAGCCCCCTCCGCCAAGTAACTCGCCACGCTTGATACGCAACAGGCGCCGTTGGAACAAAAAAGTTTCAACCTTCTGGCGTCCCCGCCAATCTGTGACGCGATACGTCGAACGCGGCGTACCCGAAAGCGCGTCCACCTGCTCGACTTGCATATTTCCCCTGCTGGCGTGCCAGATGCGCGAGCTGGCCAGCAACCCCGGCGCTGACCAGACAACATAGGTACCGGTGTAGGCCGGCACGCGCGCGGCTTGCCGTAGACGGACCAGCCATTGATCCAAACCATACTCGGTGCCAGTAGGTGCCGAAGCAACGCCGAATGACGCGACATTCGGCGCGGATTGCTCGCTCACGGCCTCCCCTGAATCACCGCGCCCTGGCCCGAAAGCTGCGCCCGGCGCATACTTGGCTTGCGCCCAAGCCGAAGTCGCCACGCAACACGACACTGCCAAGGCCAGCAACGGCGCAACTGTGCTCTTGGACACGATCGGACTCAACGCGCCGGTTCCTCAAAGGTGGCGTAGCGCAAAAAAGTGGATGGCTCGCCAAAGGCCGCCATCTGCCGGTGTTCGGCCAATAAGCGATCAAGCTGAGGATTACGCAGCATTTCCGGTTTGCTCTGATTTGGAGCGGACGTTGCGTACTGCGCATCGCGCGCGCCAATCACACCATCGGCCACCGGCACGGCTGGCACCGCTGATGCGACGACAACCTGGGACGAGACGAATGGCTGGGTTTGCGCGAATTGCTGACCATGCGGATGGCCGACGCCGCTCCACACATTCCAGCCGATGGCAGCCACGGCCACCACCGAAGCGAAGCCGGACGCCAGCTTCCAGCGAAATACACCGTCGTTGGCGGCCTGGCGCCCAAGCGCCACAGGCGGCGGCGCAAATTCAGGCAGCATGGCTGCCCCTGGCTGAATCGCCGCGCGCACGCGCCCTGGCAGCCCCGCGTCGTGGTGGGCCGCCAAATCGGGCGCGCGCAGCGTATCACCGATCAGGTGGTAGAGCCGCCAACGCTGTTCACCCTCTGGTTGCGTGGCGGCGGCCAACGCGGCATCGGCTTGCGGACCGGAGAGCGCGCCATCCATCAGCGCCGAAATCGACACAGCTGGGTCGTCGCTGGGTTCAACAGATTGATATTCGTTGTTCATGTCGTTCACCGCCTTTATGATGCTTTTGTGCCTACCAACGTTTGCCTGTTTGGTGCGACAACAGCGGTTTGATGCGCGTTGAAATCGCCTCGCGCGCCCGGAAGATACGCGAGCGCACGGTACCAATCGGACAGTTCATCGCTTGCGCAATTTCCTCATAGCTCAGCCCTTCGATCTCCCGCAACGTCACCGCTTGCCGCAAATCCTCAGACAATGCCGCCAGCGCGATTTGTACCGCCTGTGCAATTTCGCGCGCCGCCAATTCAGTTTCAGGCGTTGAGTCGGTCGTTAGTTCCTTTTCGTGGCGGGAAGTTTCATCGTCATCGCCGTCATCGGCTTGCCGCGCGGTTTCCGTCAGGAGCCGGTCGCGCTTCAAACCCAGCAGCATTTTTTTGGCGGTATTGATCGCGATGCGATAAAGCCAAGTGTAAAACTGCGCCTCGCCCCGGTACTGGGGCAACGCCCGCCAAGCGCGAATAAATGTCTCCTGCGTAATATCGGGCACCAGGTCCACATCGCGCACCATGCGGGAAATCAGGCGCTCGACGCGCCGTTGATACTTGATAACCAGCAACTCGTAAGCCCGCGCATCGCCACCCTGTGCGCGCTCAACCAACAGCGCATCGGGCATATCGGCACGAATTTCTGACGATAAACCGGGCAACGGGGTTTGCCGGGTCACCTCGGCCTCATCATGTCAGCATCGCCGGGACTGGCGCGTATAACGCGCAACGCAGCAAATGCCAGCGCGCCGATTGGCCGGCGCGCCCGACCCATAGCCAGACCACTCGGCGGCCGATATTCCCATGCGCCCGCAACAAGAGCGCGCGCTGGCCATCGCAACAAGTGCCAAGGTGCGCGATCACCACCGTCACACCCTCTCTCTCCAGAGACCACTCGGCCCCGTTCCAAACCAATTCCCCCGGAGTTTGAGCGCGCCAGAAACGCCATGTGCACCACACGCCGAGCGCGGACGCAACAACCAGCGCAGCTGTCAACGCCCAACCGTGCGAGCGCACCGGAGTGCGCCACACCAGCGCCGCCAACATCGGGGCGAGCGCCAGCACCCACAGCACAATCAGCGCCAACGCCAACGACGGATCGCGTCCAACGGGATAACGCACCGGCGGCAGACGATCCACGACTCATCGTCCTCGTGCAAAACCGCCGCCGTGGCAATTAAACGCGCCGGAACACCAGCGAACCGTTGGTGCCGCCAAAGCCGAAGTTATTTTTGAGCGCGGCGTCGATTTTCATATCACGCGCGGTGTTGGCGCAGTAATCGAGGTCGCACTCGGGATCCTGATTGAACAGGTTGATGGTTGGCGGAGCCTTCTGGTGATATATCGCCAGAATGGTAAACACACTCTCGATACCACCTGCGCCGCCAAGCAAATGCCCGGTCATCGACTTGGTTGAGCTAATTACGACCTGTTTGGCGTGTTCGCCCAAGGCCAGCTTCATGGCGTTGGTTTCGTTGATGTCGCCCAGCGGCGTCGAAGTGCCATGCGCGTTGACATACTGCACTTGATCGGCATTAATACCCGCATTGGCCAGCGCGGCCACCATTGCGCGGCGCGGGCCATCGAGATCGGGCGCGGTCATGTGATACGCGTCGCCAGACATGCCAAAGCCGGCCAGTTCAGCGTAAATCGTCGCCCCGCGCGCCTTGGCGCGCTCATATTCCTCGAGCACCACCACGCCCGCCCCCTCGCCGAGCACGAAACCATCGCGCCCCTTATCCCACGGACGGGAAGCGGTCGCGGGGTCGTCGTTGCGCGTACTCAACGCCTTGGCCGCCGCAAAGCCGCCAATGCCCAGCGGGCATACGGTCGATTCAGCGCCGCCAGCGACCATCGCGTCGGCATCGCCGGACTCGATCATGCGCGCCGATAGGCCGATCGCGTGTAACCCGGAGGTGCAGGCCGTAACGATTGCCAGATTCGGCCCCTTAAAGCCGTAGTAGATGGAAACTTGACCCGCAACCATGTTGATGATCGCGGAAGGCACAAAGAACGGCGAAACACGGCGCGGGCCGCGCGCGACTAATTGGTCACGCGCTTTTTCGATCGTCGGCAAGCCGCCAATGCCGGCGCCGATATTGCAGCCAATGCGCGCCGCCTCATCGGGCGAGAGCGCTTCGCCCGTGGGCAGGCCGCTGTCTCGCACCGCCTGAACGGCGGCGGCAAACCCGAGCTGGATAAAGCGATCCAGATAGCGCGCTTCCTTCCCAGGGAGATATGCGTCCGCGTCAAAGTCCTTGACCTCGCCAGCGAACTGGCAGGGATAAGCACTGGCATCGAAAGCGGTGATCGGTCCAATCCCGGAACGGCCCGCCAGCAGGCTAGCCCAGCTTGCCGCCACCGTGTTACCCACGGGGCTGATGCATCCGAGTCCTGTGACAACGACGCGGCGTCGGCTCATTCGGCGCTCTCCTCAAGCCTGCTTAGCTTTAGCGTTGGCGTAGTCGATCGCCGCTTGTACCGTAGTGATCTTCTCGGCATCCTCGTCCGGAATTTCAATGCCGAACTCGTCTTCCAGGGCCATCACCAACTCTACCGTGTCCAGGGAGTCGGCGCCCAAGTCGGCGATGAACGCCTTCTCGTTGGTCACCTGTGACTCTTCCACGCCGAGTTGCTCGGCAATGATTTTTTTAACACGGGCTTCGATATCGTTACTCATAGATTCCCTTTAAGGTTATTGAAAAGTGGGCATTTTACCCACCGAATGCGTCATTTATGCGTACGTTGCATGAACACATCAATGACAAACTTTTGCAAGGTTGCAAAATCGCTCTCATGCCATCAGCATACCGCCGTTGACGTGCAGTTCCTGCCCTGTCACGTAACCGGCCTGGTCGCTGACCAGATACGCCACCGCGTGCGCGATGTCCTCGGGCGCGCCCAGACGCCCGAGCGGAATTTGCGCCGCCAGCGCCTGCCGCTGTTCGACAGGCAGGGCAGCGGTCATGTCGGTGGCAATAAAACCCGGAGCGATACAGTTGACGGTAATGCCGCGGCTGCCCAGCTCGCGCGCCAGCGAGCGCGTCATACCTGCCAAGCCCGCCTTGGCCGCCGCGTAATTGGCCT